>JBGSRY010000246.1:0-4046 GCA_041737325.1 Rhodoferax sp.
CGGATACAGGCACGTCAGCACCCAGTTCCCATTCGCTGATTTCAGCGCCAGCTGTGGTCACGCCAGCGTTGTTTTTATCTGCAGTGCGGCCATAACCCACCAACAATTTGGCAACGCCAAAGTCATAGGTGGCATTCAGGCGTGTGAAAGCGGGGGCTGTGCCACCACCCACAGGGGTTTCAGTTTGGTAACCCAAGCCAACAAAGACCGGGCCCGCAGCGTAATTCACGTTAACCGCGGTCACGTTGCTTGCAGAGGCTGCTGCAGTGGCGTTTTCACCCAAGGCGTAGCTCACAGCACCGCTGATACCACCAAAATTGGGGGTTGCGTAGTAAATGTTGTTTTTTGGGTTGGAGTTGTAGTCGACAGACTTCCAAACACCATTTTGAGCTGCCAGAGCCGAGTCAAAAGCAGAGTTTGCAGCGCCGCTGATGTCGTCATAGGCGGTGTAGACGTTGCCCAGCTTGACTTCACCGAAGCCGCCAGAGAGGCCCACATAAGCTTGACGATTGAACTGAACACCTGCGGCTGCGCCAGTGCTGATGTCAAAACCTTGTTCAAGCACAAAGTTGGCTTTCAAACCGCCACCCAGATCTTCGGAACCCTTCAGGCCCCAACGTGAACCGCTGACACCACCGCTGTTCAAAACGGTTTGCGAAGGAACGCCGGTGCCGCTGGTTGTACCGAACCAGATGTCAGCAATGCCGTACACGGACACGGTGGACTGTGCGAACGAAGCGCCAGAAGCAGCAAGCACTGCCAAAGCAATCAGACTCTTTTTCATAAAAACTCCTAGTTAAGAAAAACACAAGCTTTGCTGTGCAAAGCTGAGTTGGCGAACACGATATTCACGCTGACAATTTAATCACGGCAGCAGATAAAAAGAGAGTCTTGATTCATTTTTTGTCGGTTTTATTTGGTTACATAACGGATTCCGTCGCTTGAATGCAACAGATTGCAACTTTGCGATACATGAGGGTTTGATTGCAAGCAAATCAGGGAAAAACTTCTTAGAAATCAACTAGATGTGATGCACTAAAAACACCTTGTAAGCGTCTTGTCACAGGGAAAACCCTTGCTGAATTTTTGCATTTTCAGTGCAAACTACGCCTCGGCATCAAATGAAACGGTCGTTCTTTTTTAACAACAAAGGTCTGATTTATGAAATATTCCCACGCTACCTTATCTGTTCGCGGCGTTGCGATGGCTGCAGCTTTGTGCTGTGCCAGTTTGGCTCATGCCCAAAGCACGGTCACACTGTATGGCATTGTCGATGCAGCAGTCATGTTTACCACTAATCAAACAGGTGGTACTAAAAATGAACTGGGTGCTGGCGCACTGTCCACGTCCCGTTGGGGTCTTAAGGGTTCCGAAGACTTGGGTGGTGGCATGAAGGCGAATTTTGCGCTTGAAAGCACCTTGGCTAACGATACCGGTGCTGGCGGCTCATCTTTTGGCTCGCCTGCAACTGCAACCCTTTTTGATCGCATTTCTACTGTTGGTTTGTCTGGGAATTTCGGTTCGGTGAATTTCGGCCGTCAAAACATGTTGGGCGTGGAGTCCATTGGTTTGGCTGATCCCACAGGCTTGGCGCATGCCGGTACCAACCCCAATGTGTACTACAGCGCTTTGAATGCTGGTGCTGCTGGTTTTGGCAACTATGGTGTAAATGGTGGCGGTACGGCGCTGCGTCAAAATAACTCTATCAAGTACCTCACCCCCATGGTTTCAGGTTTGGGTGGCGCACTTATGTACGGCTTGGGAGAAAACGCAACGGCTACAACCTCTGCCAGTACCTACACTGGTGTGTCGGGCTATTTCACTGACGGTAAATCAGGTGTGGCATTGGCGTATGCACGCTTGACACATCCCACCGATGGCTCATCTTTGACCTTGACCGGCGGTGGTGCTAAATATGCCATGGGTGATGTGACCCTGAAAGGCACTTACGCCCAGAGCCAGACCGATACCAGTACAGCTGCACCGGCATTTAGTAATCGTAAGGTTGCTGTGACCGGCGTTGGTGTTGATTACAAACTGTCAGCAGCAACAACACTGACAGGTGCTTACTATCAAACCAAGCAAACCAGCGTTGCATTGGGTGATGGGCAGGCCAGTCAATTCATTTTGTTGGCGACGCATGCCATGAGCAAACGCACGACCACGTATGTTTCATACACACTGGCGCGTGCTGATGACACAGCAGCGAATCGCATGATGTCGAGCGGCATGGTTATTGCAGGTGAAACCAGTGCGACGCGTGTTGCATTTGGCGTTCGCCATGCCTTCTGATTTGGTAATCGATAGACCTCGAGTTGGTTGTTAAATTGCCAACTTCACACAAAGAAAAAGCCCCGCAAGGGGCTTTTTCTTTGTCACAACGAGGTTCATCACAACTGCTATGACGCGAGAAGTGCTGGTTTTTCACGTAGTACCCGTTGCCATGCGGTAGTATCATTTCTGCATGAATACATTAACCGTCAAAATTCCCCCGGCTTTGGAGCAGGATTTGCTTGCATTCAGCCAGCAAGCCCACTTGAGCAAATCAGAGTTGGTGCGGCGTGCCTTGAGTGCTTTTTTGGCCCAAGGTGCTTCGGCTAGGCCTTTCGTATCAACCCTGGACCAAGCCGGCGATGTGGTGGGGTGTTTTGGGGGAAGCCCCTCGGACCTGTCTTGCAATCCTGAATACTTGAAAGACTTTGGCCGCGTATGAGTGGCCATTTGATTTTGGATACTGGCCCTTGGGTTGCACTGCTTTGCCGGGATGATGCACACCATGCCTGGGTCAAAACGCAACTTGCGCTGCAGTCAGGGCCTTTGCTAACCTGCGAAGCGGTGGTTGCTGAAACTTGTTTTTTGCTGGCACGATCCGGGTTTGACCCGTCTCGAGCGTTGGCGTTAATCGAACGAGGTGTGGTGCGTGTGGCCATGACATTGCCCGAGCAGGTGAGTGCCGTGCGGGCCTTGTTTGAGCGCTATGACAACGTACCTGCATCTTTGGCAGATGCTTGCCTGGTGCGAATGACAGAGCTTTTTGAACCCTGCCGTGTGCTGACGTTTGACACCGATTTTTTGATTTACCGCCGCCACGGACGCAAAGTCATTCCAGTGCTTATGCCGGTTAAAAAATAGCTATTCCTTTTTAAATTCAATAGATTCAAATCCAAATGCCTTCAACCTGCTGCGGCGTTGTCCCTTTGGCTTGCCAGGTTGAGTGATGTCATATATGCTGTCACTATGGTTCAATTGGTGATCGATACGAATGTTTTTGTCGCAGGGCTTCGTTCTGCGGGAGGTGCTTCGCGGACGGTGTTGCGGCGTGCGCTCGTGGGGCATTACCAACCGTTGTTTGGTAATGCCTTGTGGCAAGAATATTGTGATTTGCTGGGGCGCGATGTTTGGTCCGATTCAACGACTTCACAGGAACGACAACAGATTCTTGCAGCACTGGCGCAACGAGGTCGATGGGTGACGATCTATTACGGCTGGCGTCCAAACCTTCCTGATGAAGCGGATAACCATTTGGTGGAGTTGGCACTTGCCGGCGGGGCTGCTGCAATCGTCACGCATAACGTGCGAGACCTTGCCAGGGGTGAATTGGCTTTTGAACAATTGCGGGTTCTTACACCTGCTCAATGTCTGGAGGAATGGCAATGACAACGCTCACGATCCGCTTGCCGGATGACACGGCGCAACGACTGAAGTCTTTGGCACGCAGTCGCGGCCAGAGCACCAATAAATTGGTTGAGGATTTGAGCGCACGCGCTTTGGCAGCTTGGGATACCGAAAATCATTTTCGGTCCATGGTGGCAACGGGCGATGTAGCGCAGGCGCTCGCGATTCTGGATCGACTCGATGCCGACGATCGGTGTGCTGGGGCAGCCCAAGCAAAATGATCTGGACTGGACTGGATTCAACCCGCTGTGGCATTGTCCCTTTGGCCTTGGCTTGTGCCGTGCGGTATTATTTGCTGACCACACGCCAACCCTGAAAATTCCTGTGATTGACCGCCTTTTCACCACTTTGGATGCCGCCTTGCGCACTGT
>JBGSRY010000271.1:0-2206 GCA_041737325.1 Rhodoferax sp.
TGACGGTGACCAATGCCACCTTGCACAACGAAGACGAAGCGCGCCGCAAAGACGTGCGCGTGGGCGACACCGTGGTGGTGCGCCGCGCCGGTGACGTGATTCCTGAAGTGGTCAGTGTGGTGTTGCCGCCAGAGGCGGACAGCGTTGGCGCGTTGCCCCTGCCTGCGCGCGGACCGGTGTTCACCATGCCGCACGCCTGCCCGGTGTGTGGCAGTGTGGCGCTGCGCGACGAGGGCGAGGCCGACTACCGCTGCACCGGTGGCCTGTTTTGCAGCGCCCAGCGCAAGCAGGCTTTTATGCACTTTGCTCAGCGCCGTGCCGTAGAGGTGGAAGGCTTGGGTGACAAGCTGGTCGATCAGTTGGTGGAGCGTGATGTGGTTCGCACCTTGCCAGACTTGTACCGGCTGGGTTGGCGTGCACAGGCAGAGTTGTTGGCTATTAGTCAAGAGCAACTTGCCACCGAGCTGGATGCAGACAAGCAGCAAGATCTGGCTTTGTCCACCCTGAAGAATTTAGACAGAATGGCGGTCTTGTCCGCACAGAATCTGCTTGATGCGCTACAAAAATCAAAGCAGACGACGCTGCCCCGATTCCTCTTTGGGCTGGGCATTCGCCACGTCGGCGAGGCCACCGCCAAAGAACTGGCACGGCACTTTGGCCAGCTTAATGCCATCATGGATGCGACTGAAGAACAGTTGCTGGAGGTGGCCGATGTGGGCCCCATCGTGGCGCAGAGCATCCGCACTTTTTTTGACCAGTCGCATAACCGCGAAGTGGTGGAGCAATTGCGCGCCTGCGGCATCACCTGGCCTGAAGGTGAACCCGCCGAGCGAGCGCCCACGCACCTGACGGGCAAGACCTTTGTGCTCACCGGCACCTTGCCTACCCTGGCGCGCGAAGAGGCCAAGGCGTTGATCGAAGCGGCAGGTGGCAAAGTGGCCGGGTCAGTCAGCAAAAAAACCAGCTACGTTGTGGCTGGAGTTGAGGCCGGCAGCAAGCTTGACAAGGCGCATGAGCTGGGTGTGCCGGTGCTGGATGAAAATGGTTTGACAGTGTTGTTGAAAGCTGGCCAGCCATGAGCGTCAAAACCATCCTCAAAATGGGCGACCCGCGCCTGCTGCGCATCGCCCAACCCGTCACCCAGTTTGATTCAGATGCCTTGCACCTGCTGGTGACCGACATGCTCGATACCATGCGCGCGGCCGACGGCGCGGGGCTGGCCGCACCGCAAATTGGTGTGGACTTGCAGCTGGTGGTGTTCGGCACCAACGCCCCCAACCCGCGCTATCCAGAAGCACCCATCGTGCCCCGCACGGTGCTGGTCAACCCGGTGATCATGCCGCTGCCGGAGATGGCCGGTGGGCCCGTGCGCGAGGAAGAAGACTGGGAAGGTTGCCTCTCCGTGCCTGGCCTGCGTGGCAAAGTGCCTCGGTTTTGGCGTATCCGTTACACCGGGTTTGACCAATATGGTGACCCCATTGACCGCACGGTGGACGGCTTTCACGCTCGCGTGGTGCAGCATGAATGCGACCACCTGATCGGCAAGCTGTACCCGATGCGCGTGCGTGATTTCACCCAGTTTGGCTTTACTTCGGTGCTGTTCCCGGAGTTGGCTGATTCACCCGACGATTAACTCGGAGTTTGCTTATGTCTTGCTGTCACAACTATTTTGCGGTCACAGAAGGACATGAACATGTCTTCTCGGTGGACATTTCCAGCATCAGCTTTGGCCACGGTGTGCTGGCCGAGGCGGGGGAACACGCCAAGGCGCTGGGCATGAGCCGTGTGGCGCTGTTCACCGATGCCACGCTGGTGCAGTTACCCTACGTGGCGCAAGTGCGAGCCTCCCTGCTGGCGGCAGGCATGGACGTGGTGCTGTTTGATGCGGTTCAGGTTGAACCCACTGACCAGTCTTTCAAGGCAGCGGCCCGGTTTGCGGTTGAAGGTCATTTTGATGGCTACGTTTCAGTCGGTGGCGGCTCGGTCATTGACACCTGCAAGGCCGCCAACCTGTACGCCACCTGGCCCACTGGCGATTTTCTCGACTATGTCAACGCGCCCATTGGTGCCGGCTTGACCGTGCCAGGGCCGCTCAAACCGCACATCGCTTGCCCCACCACCTGCGGCACGGGCTCGGAGTGCACCGGCATCACCATTTTTGACTTGCTCTCGCACCAGGTCAAAACTGGCATTGCCTCGAAGCGGC
>JBGSRY010000312.1:0-7671 GCA_041737325.1 Rhodoferax sp.
CAAGCCTGTGATCTGGTCATTTGCCTTGTGCAGCAGTCTGGCAACTCCAGCCACCTTGCCAGGGGTCAAGCCATGAAATCATCCTGGCAAACCTTGATCACGCGGCTGGATGCCTTGAGCCAGCGTGAGCGCATTATTTTGTTTGCGGCGCTGGTGCTCTGCAGTGTTGCTTTGTTTCAGGCCTTGTGGCTGACACCGGCGCAAACCGCGCATCAGCAACTGGTGCTGCGCATGGACAAGCAAAACGCCGAGCTGCTCCAGTTGCGTGAGCAGGTCAAGGCCACGGTCAGGGTTGATGCCGTTCCAGCTGCTGTTGCGCAGCAATTGCAGCAGGTGCAGTCACAGTTGGCGCAAACCGATCAAGCGGTGCGTGACTTGTTGCCACCTGCGCAAGAGACTCCACTGGTGCAGGCTTTGACGCATTTGTTGCGGCGTTATCCGGGGCTGATGTTGGTGAACACGTCGGTGTTGCCACCTGAAGTGGCTGGCCCCGGCAACCCCAAGTCAGCCGGTTTGCCCGAGGGATTGACCCGGCAAGGCGTGGCCATCACGCTGGCGGGGGCCTACCCTGACCTGAATCGCTTTGTCAGTACCCTGGAGGCCGACCTGCCGCACCTGCGCTGGGGGGTGATGAACCTCAAAAGCGACCAGGGTGTGCCCGAGTTGACGTTGCAACTTTTTCTGCTGACTGAGGTGGCTCAATGAAGGTTTCGGTGCGCTCCTGGCAACCGGGCGGCTGCATCAGCTTGATGTTGGCTTTGGGGCTGGCCACACCGCTGTGTGCCCAGAGCCTGCGCGACCCCACTTTGCCCCCCGCCAGCGTGGCTCCAGCGGTGGCTGGGGTTGCCGCCCAGACCGTCTCAGTTCAGACCGGTGCGATGGCGGTGCTGGTGCGTAACGGCACGCCCTATATGGTGCTGGGCACGCGCTTGTATGCCACCGGACAAAAGGTGGGTGCAGCCCGTATTGAGCGCATCTCCGAGACCGAAGTCTGGCTGCGTGAAGCTGGCGTGCTGCGCAAAGTCGCTGTGTTCAGTGGTATCCAAAGGCAACCCAAGCAAGCATCGGCTGCTGTTGAAAATCGAACCGGGACGGCTCGCAAGAGCGTCTCCAAACAACCGTGAGGTCTTTATTCATGACACAAAAAGTGCTCACTCTGGCCTTGGTTTCCCTGGGGCTGGGTTGGTTGACGGGTTGCGCATCAGACCGGCCCTTGCGCACGCCTGAAGTGTCCCAGGCGATTCGTTCCGAATTACAACCCACCGTTGCTGCCCCAGCTGCGGTGCAAGTGCCTGCGCGCATCAGTGAAGCGCTGGCTGAGCCAGCACCTGCGGCTGCACCCCTTGCACCTGAGCCCCGCCTGGATTTGCTGGTCAACAACGCGCAGGCGCGCGAGGTGTTTCTGGCCATTGTGGCCGACACCCGTTACAGCATGATGATGCACCCGGATGTCTCGGGCACGTTGTCTGTGACGCTGCGTGGGGTCACAGTGACCGAGGCGTTAGAGGCCATTCGTGATGTGTATGGCTTTGATTTCAAAATCGATGGCCGTCGCATCACCGTCTATGCCCCGACCTTGCAAACACGCATTTTTACCGTCAACTACCCGCATTCCCAACGTGTGGGCAGCAGTGAGCTGCGCGTGTCACCCGGCGCGGCTTTGCAATCTGCCGGGAGCAGTACGGCCGGTTCTTCAGCCAATGCAGCGGCAGCTTCAGGGAACCCATCCGGTGAGGGCAGTCGCGTGAGCACCAGTTCCAAAACCGATTTTTGGGCCGAGCTGGCCACTGCGGTGCAAGGTTTGGTGGCGGGCTCCAAAGGCAGCAGTGTGGTGGTCAGTCCGCAGGCGGGCATCATGGCGGTGCGTGCCATGCCCGATGAATTGCGTCAGGTTGACACCTTTTTGAAGGCTGCACAAATCGCCATTGAGCGCCAGGTGATGCTGGAAGCCAAGATTGTCGAGGTTGAGTTGCGGGATGGGTATCAAAGCGGTATTGACTGGTCGGCTTTGAAGAGTCGGGGTAACTATGTCAGTGGCATGGGTACGTTGAGTGGTAATACGGTCGACAACCGGCTGGTGAATGGCTCCCAAATTGGACTCCCTGGATTCTCAGGCGGCACGGCGGTGTTGGCCAATACCGTGGCCCTGCCGGCTGCGGGGGCTGGTTTGTTTGGCCTGGCTTTTGCCAACGATGGTTTCCAGGCCGTGCTGGGTTTTCTTGAAACGCAGGGCGACATTCAAATCTTGTCCAGCCCACGCATCGCCACACTCAACAACCAAAAGGCCGTGCTGAAAGTGGGCGCAGAAGACTTTTTTGTGACCAGTGTGACAGGGGGCTCCAACAGCAGCAGCACCACCAACACCACCACCGGCACTACCACCATGCCGTCCATCACGCTGACCCCGTTCTTTTCTGGCATTTCGCTCGATGTCACGCCACAAATTGATGGTGGAAAAAACATCATGCTGCATGTGCATCCGTCGGTGACCAATGTCAATGAAAAGGCCAAACAAATCGACCTAGGCAGCGCTGGCAGCTACACCCTGCCACTGGCATCAAGCAGCATGAACGAGTCTGACACGCTGGTACGCATTCAGGACGGCAACATTGTGGCCATTGGTGGATTGATGCAAATTGAATCCAACCGCCGCTCGTCAGGGCTGCCGGGTAGCCGTGACATGGGCTTCTTTTCCAATTTGCTGGGCAACAAAGCCAACACCGGGCGCAAGAAAGAAGTGGTGGTGCTGATCAAGCCTTCCATCATTCGCACTGCACAAGACTGGGAGGCGCAAACCCGCCGCTCACGTGACGCGCTGGACGGCATGGATGCGGCGCGTGCACGGGTCATCCGCATCGATGGCGCGGTTGATACTTTGCCGGCCAACAACACGGCCCAGTGATGTACCTGCGGCATTTTGCCCTGCGTGAGGCACCGTTTTCGATCACGCCGGACAGTGCCTTCTACTACCCGCATGAGGGCGCACAAGCGGCCCTGAACACCTTGTTGGTGGCGCTGCACAGTGGCGAAGGGTTTATCAAAATTGTGGGTGAAGTGGGGTGCGGCAAAACCGTGTTATGCCGCCAGTTGCTCAAGTCGCTGCAAAGCACTTTTGTCACGGCCTACATTCCCAACCCGGACATGGGGCCGGACGATTTGCTGCAATCGCTGTGCCATGAACTCGGTGTGGTGGTAACCCCGGATGCCAGCCGACATCAGGTGTTGACTGCTTTGCACGAATGCCTGATCCGGCACGCCCAGGTTGGTCACGCCGTGGTGGTCTGCATCGACGAAGCACAAGCCATTCCGGTGGCCACGGTCGAGAGTTTGCGGTTGTTGTCCAATCTGGAAACTGAAAAGCGCAAGTTATTGCAACTGGTGTTGCTGGGCCAGCCGGAGCTGGATGTGAAGCTGCAGCGGCCGGAAATTCGCCAACTGTTGCAGCGCATTACTTTCAGCGAATACCTGGGCCCCATGCCGCCCCAGCGTGTGGCCTCGTATTTGAGCCACCGTTTGAGCACCGCGGCCCTGGACGATGCCACCGATACCGGCGTGTTCGAGCCTGCTGCAGCCAGCGCCATGGCGATGTTCAGCGCTGGTGTGCCACGCCTGGTGAACGTGCTGGCACACAAGTGCCTGATGCTCGCGTATGGTGAAAATCTGCACCGTGTGCAGGTACGCCATGTGCGGTTGGCAGCAGCCGATACGCCGGGTGTGACAAGGCGACCTTCGCGCTGGCAACTCTGGTGGGATCGGTTTTAGCCACATGGCCTGGGAGAATTGTTGTGAGTGTGATTAACAAAATGCTGCGTGATCTGGACCAGCGCCAGGCTGGTGCGGCAGTGTCACCGACGCTGCGCGGTGTTGCGGTGGCTGTCAACACCGTGCCGCTGACCATGGCAGCGGATGCTGCGCACACTGCTGCCATGCGCCGATACTTGGCGTGGGGCATGGGCCTGTTGTTGATCGTGCTGCTGTTAGGCGTTTGGTACATGCAGTCGCGGCCTGTGGTCTCCAAGCCGCCAAGGGCTGCAGCTGTGACCTTGCCGCCTGCAACCGTCATTGCTGCAGCACCCGCACCCGCACCAGCACCAGCACCAGCACCAGCACCAGCACCAGCACCAGCACCAGCACCAGCACCAGTTGTGTCAGCACCGCCAACGGTCTTGCCACCAGCGCCCCGTGTTGTGACATCAGCGGTTGCGGTTCAAACCTCGCCCCAACCACTGCCCATTGCCGTTCAAGAGCCGCAGGTGCGCAAGCCGGCCACCCTCAGCACCGGCTTGCCAAGGCGCAATCCCCCGGCCAAACCAAGCCTGGGTGCTGTAGCGCAGCCTGTGCCTGATGCACAGCTTTTGCGCATGGACCTGGCCCTTTCAAAAACGCCAGTCACCGCGCCTGTGCGGCCACCGGCTGGCGTTGCGAGTTCAGCCATGCAAGCGCTGGCGCAGGCGCAAGCGTTGTGGCAGGCCGGTTCGCGCGCGGCAGCCATGGAGCTTGTACAGCAGGCCTTGGACAAAGTGCAAGCCAGCAGCGCTGTGGCTTCGCCTGTGACCAGCACGTCAGCCCTGGCACAGTTGGCGCGTGAGCTGGCGCGAATGAACCTGGCCGAGGGGCAAGTGCGTCAGGCCCTGACACTCTTGACGCGGCTGGAGCCGCAGTTGTCCCACATCGCCGACATGTGGGCCATGCGGGGCAATGCCGCTCAGCGGCTGGGTCAACACAGCGAAGCCGTCACCAGCTACATCCAAGCTTTGCAACTGCATCCGGATGAGCCACGCTGGATGTCAGGGCAGGCGGTTTCCCTGGCTGCCCAGGGGCAACTGGCGGCAGCGGCGCAGCTGGCTGAAAAGGCGCGCGTGCTGGGTGGGTTGAGACCTGAAGTGGCCAGCTATCTGCGGCAATTGGGTGTGGCGGTGCGCACCGATTGAGGCAGCCATTTAAAATTGATCACGATCATTTTCCCGCCCCGTTTTTGCATGCTCAAACAAATCAGTGTCAATCAATTGCAGCTAGGCATGCACCTGAAGGAATTTTGCGGTTCCTGGATGGATCACCCCTTCTGGCGCACCGGCTTTGTGCTGAAAGACCCGAACGATTTGGCCTTGATTTTGGCCAGTCCGATCAAAGAGGTCTGGATTGATTGCAGCTTGGGCCTGGACGTGCAGGCAGGGGAACCGGTGGTGAGCCAGGTGCAGGAAGCTGTGCCGGTGTCTGCACCCGCTGTTGTCACGGATAAACCCCGTGATGTCAAACCCGTGGCCGCAGCGCAAGAAGTTGAACGTGCGGCGCGCATTTGCCTGGCTTCGAAGGCGGCGGTGGTGACCATGTTTGAAGAAGTGCGCATGGGCAACGCCGTAGATGTAGGTGGTGCGCGTGAGCTGGTGGAAGAAATATCCAACTCGATTTCGCGCAACCCTGGGGCCATCATCAGCTTGGCACGGCTTAAAACGGCCGACGATTACACCTACATGCACTCGGTGGCAGTGTGCGCCATGATGGTGGCGCTGGCACGGCAGTTGGGCTTGGACGAAGCCCAAACGCGTTCCCTGGGTATGGCGGGGCTGCTGCACGACCTGGGCAAGGTGGCCATGCCCACCGAGGTGTTGAACAAGCCTGGCAAGCTCACCGATGCCGAGTTTGACATCATGAAAACGCACCCCACCGAGGGCTACAAAATGCTCAACGCCAGCCCGGGTGTGGATGCAGTTGCGCTCGACGTGGTGCTGCATCACCATGAAAAAATCGATGGTTCAGGCTACCCGGAACACCTGCAAGGCGACCAGATCAGCTTGCACGCCAAAATGGGCGCGGTGTGTGATGTATACGATGCCATCACCTCCAACCGGCCTTACAAAACAGGCTGGGATCCGGCCGAGTCGTTGCGAAAAATGGCCGAGTGGAAAGGGCACTTTGACCCCAAAGTGTTCCAGGCCTTCGTGAAAAGCATGGGCATTTACCCGGTGGGATCGCTGGTGCGTCTGACTTCAGGGCGCATTGGCGTGGTGACTGAGCAAACGCCCAAATCCTTGACCACACCGCTGGTCAAGGTGTTTTACTCCACCAAGTCGGCACTGCGCGTGACACCCTATATGGTTGATTTGTCACGCCCGGATACGTTGGAGAAAATCCACCAGCGTGAAGACCCCGACAAGTGGAAGTTTCCTGACCTCAACGCGTTGTGGTCAGGTCTGCCCCTGAAGTGATCAACAGCCGCGTGTGACGGGCATGTCCACGGGCTGGGGCTTGGCCGCGTACTTGCGCAATTCCAGCTTGGCAATGGCGTTGCGGTGCACCTCGTCAGGGCCGTCGGCAAAGCGCAGGGTGCGGGCACTGGCGTAGTAGTAGGCCAGCGGAAAGTCGTCGCACATGCCCGCGCCACCAAAGGCCTGCATCGCCCAGTCGATCACCTGGCAGGCCATGCTGGGGGCTACCACCTTGATCATGGCAATTTCGTTTTTGGCAAATTTGTTGCCGGCCATGTCCATCATCCAGGCCGCTTTGAGGGTCAGCAGGCGCGCCATGTCAATCTTGCAGCGGGCCTCCGCAATGCGCTCTTGCGTCACGGTTTGCGCAGCCAGCGGCTTGCCAAAGGCAATGCGGCTGCTGGTGCGCTTGCACATCAACTCCAGCGCACGCTCAGCCAGACCAATCAGACGCATGCAGTGGTGGATGCGCCCCGGGCCCAGGCGACCTTGGGCGATCTCAAAGCCACGGCCTTCACCCAGCAAAATGTTGCTGGCGGGCACACGCACATTTTTGTAGCTGATTTCCATGTGGCCGTGCGGTGCATCGTCGTAGCCCAGCACGTTCAGGGGGCGCAGCACCGTGACCCCGGGCGTGTTGGCCGGCACCAGAATCATGCTTTGCTGCACATGGCGTTCGGCCTCGGGGTTGGTTTTGCCCATCACGATGTGGATGGCGCAGCGCGGGTCACCCGCGCCGCTGATCCACCATTTGCGGCCGTTGATGAGGTAGTCGTTACCGTCCCGTTCAATCAGGGTTTCGATGTTGGTGGCATCGCTGGAGGCCACGTCGGGCTCGGTCATGGAAAACGCCGAGCGGATTTTTCCTGCCAGCAGCGGCTGGAGCCATTGCTGCTTGTGCGCAGGTGAGCCGTAGCGGGCGATGGTTTCCATGTTGCCGGTGTCGGGGGCCGAGCAGTTGAAGACTTCGCTGCTCCACAGCACCCGGCCCATGATCTCAGCCAGCGGTGCGTATTCCTGGTTGGTCAGACCCGCGCCTGCATCAATGCCACCGGCCTGGGCGCTGTCCAGTGGGTAAAACAGGTTCCACAGGCCTTGCGCCTGGGCTTTGACTTTCAAGTTTTCAATGGTTTGCAGCGGTGTCCAGCGTTTGCCGGCTGCCGTGTTGGCTTGGATCTCGGCGTGGTGCGCGCCTTCGGCCGGGTAGATATGGTCGTCCATGAACTGGAGCAACTTGGCTTGCAATGCTTTGGTTTTAGGGGAGTAGTCGAAGTCCATGGTGGCCTCCTGTGAGTTGGGTTGGGTTAGTTTGGGTGCGAAAGAAATTTATAAAAAATCAGGCTGTAGCCCTTGTATTTAAAGGGTAAGCAGCTATTGAATTTATATCATGTGCGCTGTGCGAATTGCCACGCCAGCTGCGCCAGCGGGCGTGCACCTGCCGCCGCGCTGGCGGCCTGGGCACTGG
>JBGSRY010000323.1:0-2471 GCA_041737325.1 Rhodoferax sp.
CCAGTGCCAAGCGGGCACGCATGGCGTAGGGGCAACGCCGAAACGAATATAAAACGGGCAGTGGCAGCAGCAGTGGGTGTGCCGCAGTTGGCCCCGATGGAGCCATCAGCCAGCGGCTTTGGCCATAGAGCCGACGCTGGCGACGTCGGAGGCGCCGGGTTTGCTGATCACGGGTGGCGTGGTTTGGCCAATGTGCGCGTTACCACGTGCTTTGGCCAGAAGCCATTGGCGCTGGCGTTCACGGGCTCGGCTCTTTTGGACATCGCTGGTGCTGGCATGGCAGCGCGGGCAGCTCACACCCAGTTCAAACTGGGGCGACTCTTGCGCGCCTTCTTCCAGTGGCATGCGGCAACCCCGGCACAGCGCGTGGTTGCCCGGTGTCAGGCCGTGGTCTACCGACACGCGCTCATCAAATACAAAGCAAGTGCCTTCCCAAAGGCTTTCATCGGGCGGCACAGTCGCCAGGTATTTGAGGATGCCGCCTTCGAGGTGGTAGACCTCGTCATAGCCTTGGGAGCGCAGGTACGCGGTGGACTTTTCGCAGCGGATGCCGCCGGTGCAAAACATGGCCACTTTCGGCTTTTTGCCCTCAGCTGTGGGGCGCAGTTGCTCGGCCTGTTCGGTCCAGGCGGGCAACGCCGAAAACGTGCGGATGTGAGGGTCTATCGCGCCACGAAAGGTGCCAATGGCCACCTCGTAGTCATTGCGCGTGTCGATCACCACCACATCGGGATCGGCAATCAGCGCATTCCAGTTCTCTGGCTTGACGTAAGTGCCAACGATGTGGGTGGGGTCTGTGCCAGGCACACCCATGGTGACGATTTCTTGCTTCAAACGCACCTTCATGCGGTGAAACGGAGCTGTCTGAGCGAACGATTCCTTGTGTTGCAGGTCGGCCAAGAGTGGGTCGCTGCGTAAATAGGCCAGCACCGCGTGAACGTCAGCGGGGGCACCAGCAATGGTGCTGTTGATGCCCTCACGTGCCAAAAGAATGGTGCCCTTCACCTTGTGCTGCTCGCAAAACGCCAGCAGGGGAACCTTGCGGGATGCGTAGTCCGAGAGCGTGACGAATTTGTAGAAGGCTGCGGTGAGGTAAGTGGTGGTCGGCATCGGTGCATTTTAAAAGGTGGTTTTCATTGGGCTTACCACTGTAAATAAAGAAGCAAATTAACCAGCAGCAACCACCGACACACCGTGGTCCGCCAGCGTCAGCCCCACCTGCGCGCCCAACGCCAGCACATCGGTCAAATCGGGTGACACGACAAAGATCGGGCCCAACGCCGTCTCAAAAGTGTATTCAAAAAAGCTGCCCAGGTAGGCCAGCTTGAGCAACTTGGCGGCCAAGCCGGTACCGTCGCGGTGGATGTGCCAGGCCTCGGGCCGCACCGCCACTTTGACCGGGCCTGCGGCCACCGCCTGGCGTGAGGTGATCTGCAGTGAGCCGAGCTGCACGCAGCAAGCGGCATCTGCCACGCCGGGGAACAACATGGCCTCGCCCATGAACCCCGCCACAAACTCGCTGCCTGGGCGCTCGTACATGTCTTGCGGCGTGCCGCGCTGGGCGATCAGGCCATCGTTCATGACAATGATCTGGTCACTCACAGCCAGCGCCTCACTCTGGTCGTGCGTGACGTAGGCCACGGTCAGTTTCAGGCGCTGCTGCAGGCTGCGGATTTCTTCGCGCATGTCGCGGCGCAGGCGGGCATCCAGATTGCTCAGGGGTTCATCAAACAGCAGCACACCGGGCTCCAGCACCAGGGCACGGGCCAATGCCACGCGCTGCTGCTGTCCGCCCGAGAGTTCACTGGGCAAACGGTCGTCGTACCCCACCAGACCCACATTGCCCAGGGTTTCCACCGCGCGGCGAGCCGCCTCAGACTTTTCAACCCCGCTCATCTTCAGGCCATACATGACGTTTTCCACCACGTTCATGTGCGGAAACAACGCGTAGCTCTGAAACATCATGCTCACGTTGCGGTCGGCTGGGCCCAGCGTGGTCACGTCTTTGCCGTTCATGATGATCTGGCCACTGGTGGGCATCTCCAGCCCGGCAATCATGCGCAACACCGTGGTTTTGCCGCAGCCAGAAGGCCCCAGGATGGTGGTGAGCGAGCCTTTTTCGATCTCGAAATCCACGCCTTTGATCACCAGCGGAGCGCTGGCATCGATGCCGTAGCGCTTGGTGATGTTTTTGAATGCAACGCCGTAGCTCATTGTTTATTTCCGTCAGTTGGATTCAGTGCGCCGCCACCGGGTTGAGCTTGAGGCCGGTCTTGCGCCGCCCCAGTTTGCGCTCGCCCACCAGCAGCTGGATCAGGGCAATGGCCAGCGACATCAAAATGATCAGCACCGTGCAATACGCCAGCGCCACGCCGTAGTCGCCATTGCCCACGCGGCCGATGATGTAGGTGGTGGCCAGTTCGTTTTCAGCCGTCACCAGAAAGATCACTGCGCTGACGGTGGTCATGGCG
>JBGSRY010000332.1:0-4272 GCA_041737325.1 Rhodoferax sp.
CACAAATTCCTCGCCACCATAACGCGCGGCTAGTTCACCCGCACGGCGCACCAGAGCCAACAGCACCGCCCCCACACGGCGCAAGCACTCGTCACCCTTCTGGTGACCGTAGTGGTCGTTGTAGGCCTTGAAATGGTCTACGTCGATCATGATGACCGCCAGCGGCGTGGCTTGGCGCAAGGCGCGCTGCCACTCCTGCGTCCAACAGCTGTCAAAACGGCGGCGGTTGGCGAGCCCGGTCAGGGCATCGGTGGTGCTCAAAATTTCCAACTGGTTGTTGGCTGCCTGCAACTCGGCTGTGCGCAGTTGCACCTTCTCTTCCAGGGCTTCATTGGCAGCACTCACCTGCGCGCGCAAGCGCACCTGTTCACCCAGGTCGGCCTGCAGCCGTTTAGAGTAGCGCCAGCCCGCCCACAACAGCAACAACACAGCCACCAGCCGCAGCACCAAGGTGATCTGGCGCAACTGGTCTTGCTGCCGGGTTCGATTGGAAAGCTCCAGCATCAAAGCCCCCACCGCAGACCCGCTGTTGATTTCATAAACCTTGAGCGCCAGCACATAGTCACCACTCAACAGCGTCTGATAGGCCTGCTCCCATTGCACCTCGCGCATCAACGCAAAAATCTGATGTTCCTGCGCACGCAAGGCACGCTGCTGGTCTTGCAATGCCAGAATTTCACTCGCCAGTGCCATGTGCTGGGTTTGCCCCCGCACCTCCAGCATGGTGGATTCCAGTTGCGCATTCAGGTCGTTGTAACTGTCGGCACGCAGGATGTTTTTCTCGATCACTGCAGTGGCCATCACGCCGGTAAGGGACTGGTTGAGCCGCACCATGCGTTCCAGACCGGTCTGAATCTGGAGGTGCTGACCATGCATTTGCTCGGTTTTTACATCAGCGTACAGCCCCACGGCAATCGTCATCAGCAACAACAACACCGCCACATGCAGACCGCTCAGAAATGGCAGACCGACCCCCGTTAATTTTGAAAGCGAAACAAAATGCAGACGCTGTATTGAAGCCTTCACAGCGGCAACGCCCCGGTGGTCTTCAATTTGGCCATGACGCGACGCACATAGGCCTGGGTTTCAGGGTACTGGGGTATTTTTCGTCCTGCCTTCACAACTGCTTGCTCACCGGCGTTGTAGGCGGCCAGAACCAACTCCAGATCGCCGTCAAAGTATCGGGTTAACCACTTCAAGTAGCTCGCACCGGCATAAATGTTGTCCTGTTCAATGAATGGGTCCATGACACCAAAACGCTTGGCAGTTGCCGGCAGCACCTGCATCAACCCCACCGCACCACGCGGCGACACCGCCCTGGCATCGTAATTGGACTCGACAGAAATAACGGCATGTATGAGACCGGGAGCAACTTCAACCGTCCTGGCAATTGAATCAATGATGGCACGCAAACTTTGAGCCCGCGCGGGCAGCTGGCTGGCAAGGTCGAACTTGACTTTTGTTTCAATGGGTAACAACGAACGGGAATCTGCCGCGGGAAGCAGCAACAAATCGGGTGCGGCCACAGATTGGAAATTCGACAAAATGACCGCACCACCCGATGACTCGCCAACATAAACCTGGCACATGCCAGTCTGCAGCCAGATCGCAAACAAGCACCCGCATCCGCTTCGACACAGTCGTTTTCTCAATAAAAAAATGTTCGCCATGGGCTGGATTCACTGCCAAATGCGCCAGCCTGTCAAGGTAGAAGTTACCCACCCACCCTTTTTGGGGCAGTCACCCGCATTTTTAAGGATGCCTTAAGGTGGCTGCCTATATTGAAGCTGTCTTACCCATCTGTGTTGATGGGCCTCTTTTTTGTTGGGGGTTCTATGACGGCACTGGAAATGCAAATTTCAAAACAGCTCGACCTGAAAAGCAGCGCTTGCGCGTGCACGAACCAACATCCATCACGGCACACCCGCGGCAGAAGGGGGTTCACGCTACTGGAGTTGCTGGTGGTCATCGTCATCATTGGGCTGCTCGCTGGCATCGTTGCACCACGCTACTTTGACCAAGTCAGCAAGTCCAACTCCAACATCGGCCGTGCACAAATCGATCTGCTTGAAAAGGCACTGGACCAGTATCGTCTGGATGTGGGCAGTTACCCTACCACCGACCTGGGTTTGGGGGCGCTGAACACCCGCCCACAAAACCTGGAAAAGTGGGCAGGACCCTACCTCAAAAAGTCAGTTCCACCAGATCCATGGGGGCATCCCTATATCTACAAATCACCCGGTGAGCACAGCGAGTACGACCTGTCGTCCCTGGGATCAGACGGACAGGAGGGGGGGGGCACGGGCGATGCCGTAGACCTGACGACCTGGACGCGTTGAAGAGGCATGCCATGCTCAGCTTCGGTTCAACTCCATCGCGGCATAACTTCGAACTGGTTGTCCGCACCCTCCAGGGCCACGTGCAGACCCTGGGTCTGCATGCCAGCGATGCCAAGGCGGCCTGCACGCTCGCAGCCCGGGACGGTCATCAGGTGCTGAGCTGTACCGCCCGGGGTGGAACTGAACCGTTCGCTGCAACCACCCAATCGGCAGCACAACTGGGCCTGAACATTGCCAGTTTTTCCTATGAGCTGGCCTCTTTGATGTCGGCCGGTTTGTCGGTCATGGAAGCATTGCGCACACTGGCAGCCAAAGAAACACATCGCCCAAGCCGCAGCGCGCTGCTGGACATTGTCAAAGGTGTCAGTGAGGGCTTGCCCCTGTCGGCAGCGATGCAGAATCCGCCAGGCCGCTACCCGCCTTTGTTGGTGGCCACCATCAGCGCCAGTGAACAAACGGGCGACCTGAGCGCCGCCTTGCGCCGCTATGCAGAACACCAACTGATGATCAAGTCACTGCGCGACAAGGTGGTGGGCGCAACGGTTTATCCGGTTTTGCTGTTGGCAATGGGCACGCTGGTCGTCATGTTTCTGATGACGGTGGTTGTACCCAAATTCGCAGTGCTGATTGAAAGCACCCGGCATGAGCTGCCATGGTCGTCCCAGCTACTCATGTCGTGGGGCCATTTTGCTGCACTGCACGCCTGGCAAATCGGACTTCTCGGTCTGACCATGCTGATCGCACTGCTGATGGTTGGCAAGCATGTGCTGCGTTCTGGAGCCAAGGCAGCCTGGCTGGAAAAAATCCCTTTTGTGGGCCCCACCATGCGGCAATTCCGGCATGCCCAGTTGTACCGCACAACCGGTATGTTGGTGCGCGGTGGCATTGCTGTGCCGCGCGCGCTGCAATTGAGCTCCACTTTGCTTGGCGATGCTGACCGTAACCGACTGAACCAGGCCATTGTGTTGATCCACGAAGGCCGCAGCCTGAGCTACGCGCTGGATAGCGCGCTGCTGGCAGACCCGGTGGCCAGCAGCATGCTTGCCGTGGCCGAACGAACCGGTGCACTGGCCGACATTCTGGAACGCATTGCCGAATTTCACGAAGCCCGGCTGCAGCGCTCCGTCGAACTCACCAGCCGGTTGTTTGAACCCTTGCTGATGATCCTGATTGGCCTGATTGTGGGGGCCATTGTGGTGATGATGTATTTGCCTATTTTTGACTTGGCATCGAGCCTTCAATGATCGCTTTCAAGGAGAACCTCTGCATGAACGCCACACTTGACACCGCCCCAAAGTTCAACGCATTGCTGGTGCAGGAAGCCCTCACCCAAGCGGGTGCAAGGCAGCCCATGGCATGGATGGCAGAACAACTGCAGTCAACTGAAGAGGCCCTGCTGCCACTGGCCGCGAAGCATTTCGAGCTGACCGCCTTTGACATGACAGCGCTGCGCAATTTGACCCCGGATTTCAATTTGATATCTTTTGCCGAATGCCAACGCCGCGCCTGTCTGGTGGGTCACCTGAAAACGCAGACCGAACTCACCGCGGTGATCACCAACCCACTGGACGCACGGCTGCGCAGCTGGCTGGAATCACGCCTGCGCCAACACCCCGTTCATCTGGCATTGGCAACACCGTCCGATCTGCGCGCCTTTCTGGTGACGGCAGAGAAGTTTGTGCGTGCCATGGATGCAGTGAAGATGTATCCAGCAACCAACTCGGCCACCGAGGCGGATGCCACAGCCATATCCATCTCAAACATTGATGCCACCACCAGCCCCTTGGTCCGGCTGGTGGATTCAACGTTGTATGACGCGTTGCGCAGCGGGGCCAGTGACATCCATCTGGAAACACAACCAGCCGGCATGATCATCAAGTACCGACTTGACGGTGTCTTGGAAGTGGTCAAGGAAATTGACAGCATTGAATTG
>JBGSRY010000340.1:0-12141 GCA_041737325.1 Rhodoferax sp.
CCGCGCACCGTGCCCGGGGGTTGGGCCAGGATGGCTTCAAAGCTGGGGCCGCCACCGCGCCCCACCGTGCCGCCACGGCCATGGAACATGCGAATCTGAATGGGGTGGGCCGCGCTGGTCTGGTTGATTTCGTCAAATGCCGCCACCAGCGCAATTTCAGCTTGGTACAGCTCCCAGTTGCTGGTGAAAATGCCGCCGTCTTTGTTGCTGTCGGAGTAGCCCAGCATGATGTCCTGCTCGCCATATTGATCTGTGCCGCCGCGCTGCACCATGGGCAACACGCCGGGCAGGGCGTAAAACTCGCGCATGATGGCACTGGCGTTGCGCAGGTCTTCAATGGTTTCAAACAGCGGCACCACGATCAGGTCGCAGTGTGCCTGGTCATCCAGCGTGCCATGCATCAGCCCCACTTCTTTTTGCAACAACATCACTTCAAGCAAGTCGCTCACGGTTTCGGTGTGGCTGATGATGTAGTGGCGAATGGCTTGCGTGCCGTAGTCGGCGCGTGCTTGTTTGGCGGCTTCAAAAATGGCCAGCTCGCTTAATGCATGGTCGCTGTAGCTGTGGCCCATCACGCGCAGGGGGCGGGCATCATTGAGCAGGCGCAGCAGCACCGCGCGTTTTGCGGTTTCATCCAGCGTGCTGTAGCGGGGCGTGATGCGTGCCGTGGCCAGCAGTTCGGTCAGCACGGCTTCATGCTGGTCAGAGCTTTGGCGCAAATCGACTGTGGCCAGGTGAAAACCAAACACTTCAACGGCGCGGATCAGCGGTTTGAGGCGTTGTGCAATCAGGCTCTGGGCGTGCTGTGCCACCAGTGAGGCTTCGATCACGCGCAGGTCAAGCAAAAACGATTCAGGGGACGGGTAAGGGTTTTGCGGCGGCACGGCATGGCGCGCTGCGTCACCGCCACTGAGCGTTTTCAGGGTGGCAGCCAGACGTGCATACACACCAATCAGGGCGCGGCGGTAGGGCTCATCCTTGCGGTGCTCATTGGTGTCGGGGGAGAGCCCTGCCAGGGCTTGCATGGCGGGTGAAAAATCGACCAGCATGGCCGACAGCGACAACTCGCCGCCCAGGTAGTGCACCTCGGTCAGGTAATGGCGCAGCGCCATGTCGGCCTGGCGGCTCAGGGCGTGGGTGAGGGTTTGGGCGTTGACGTTGGGGTTGCCGTCGCGGTCGCCGCCAATCCATTGCCCCATGCGCAGGAAACTGTGCACGGGCGGTGTGCCCAGGGCTTGTTCCAGGTTGGCATAGAGCTTGGGGATTTCGCGCAAAAAAGTCGATTCGTAGTAGCTCAGGGCGTTTTCTACCTCGTCCGCCACGGTGAGCTTGGAAAAGCGCAGCAGGCGCGTTTGCCACAGTTGCAACACACGGGCGCGCAACTGGGCTTCATTGCTGGCCAGCTCGCGCGGGGTCAAGGCATCGTGCGCCACTTTCAGGGCTGAGGCCTGTGCCAGGATGTCGTCGCGTGCCGTGAGCAGCTGGGCAATGGCGCGTTCGGCATCCAGAATGCTTTTGCGTTGCACCTCGGTGGGGTGGGCGGTGAGCACCGGGGAGACATAACTGCGCGCCAGCATGGCATGGATGGCCTGCGGCGTGATGCCCTGGGCGTGCAGGCGTTGCAGGCTCAGTTCAATGCTGCCCGCCCGGGTGTTGCCCGCGCGTTCATGGATGGCCCGACGGCGGATGTGGTGACGGTCTTCGGCCAGGTTGGCCAGGTGGCTGAAATAGGTAAAGGCACGGACCACGCTCACGGTTTGGTCGCCACTGAGCGACTTCAACAATTTGTTCAACGCCCGGTCGGCAGCGGGGTCGGCATGGCGGCGGAAGGTGACCGAGAGCTGGCGAATTTGCTCAATCAGTTCAAAGGCGGCAGCGCCTTCTTGCTCGCGAATCACGTCACCCAGAATGCGTCCCAGCAGGCGGATGTCTTCGACCAGGGGGCGTTCGGTGCTGAGCAGGTTTTGCTTGGGTTTCAAAGGCGTGCTATGAGGCATGGTGTTGATTTGAATCAGGGGCAAAAGCAAAGGTTTGGCCTGAACCCATGCTAGCATTCTGAGTCTGTACAAGATTACAAAAAGGTTACGGCCTGAGGCCCTTCGTTATGAACCACTTTACTATTGCAACCCGGGAAAGCCGTTTGGCTATGTGGCAGGCCGAACATGTGCAGGCCCTGCTTCAATGCAGGGGGCACGCGGTCGACCTGCTGGGCATGACCACCCAGGGTGACCAAATTCTGGATCGTGCGTTGAGCCAGGTGGGTGGCAAAGGCTTGTTTGTCAAAGAGCTTGAAGTCGCGCTGCAAGAGCAGCGTGCCGATCTGGCGGTGCATTCGCTCAAAGACGTGCCCATGGAACTGCCTGACGGGTTTTGCCTGGCTTGCGTGATGGAGCGTGAAGACCCGCGCGACGCTTTTGTCTCCAACACCTACGCCAACCTGGACGCATTGCCGCAAGGTGCGGTGGTCGGAACATCGAGCCTGCGCCGGGTGGCGTTGCTGCGCGCGGTGCGGCCTGATCTGAAAATTGAAGCCTTGCGCGGCAACCTGGATACGCGCCTGCGCAAGCTCGACGACGGTTTGTACGACGCGATTGTGCTGGCTGCGGCTGGCCTCAAGCGCCTTGGGCTTGCAGCACGCATCCGCGCGGTGTTTGACACCACGGTGATGCTGCCAGCGGCCGGGCAGGGTGCCTTGGGCATTGAAACCCGCAGCGACCGTGCCGACGTGGTACAGGCCCTGAGCCCCTTGGTGCATCAAACCTCGTGGCTGGCTGTGACCGCTGAGCGTGCCGTGAGTCGGGCCATGGGCGGCAGCTGCTCCATGCCACTGGCGGCGTATGCCACGCTGGACCACAACCAGCTCAGCATCGATGCCGCCTGGGGCGACACCGAAGGCCATCTGCCCTTGGTGCGCGTTCACTTGAACGGCCCCGTGACCGACTTGGACAGTGCGGCGGCCTTGGGGCAAAAGGTGGCGCAGCAGCTGATCAGCCAGGTGCTGGCACAGGGCGGCAAACTTGACCATCTGGCGGCGGTAAGTCACTGAATCCGGGTAAGACGTGCGCGTCATCGTGACCCGGGTGCAGCCACAGGCCAGCGCCTGGGCTGAAAAAATCAGCGCCAGTGGCCACGATGCCGTGGTTTTACCCTTGATAGAAGTGCGCGGTTTGACTGCACCACAGGCCATCCAGCGGGCTTGGGAACACTGGCCAAGTTACACCGCAGCGATGTTTGTCAGTAGCCATGCAGTTGATTTTTTCTTTAAAGAAAATAAGGCTCTAGCCCATGATTTACATGGGCTAACAGCTATAAAAACAAGAGTGTGGGCAACAGGCCCAGGCACCGGTAAAGCCTTGCTGGCGCAGGGCGTGGCAGCAGCCTTGCTCGACATGCCCATGGTGCAGGCCGGCCAATTTGATTCTGAAGCGCTGTGGCAAGTGGTTGGCCCGCAGGTCAAACCGGGTGACAAGGTTCTGATTGTGCGCGGCAACAGTTTGGCGCAGGCAGGGGCGGCCGGTGCTGATCCTGAGTCGGGTGTCGGGCGTGAATGGCTGGCGCAGCGCTTGATGCAGGCCGGTGCTGAAGTTGAGTTTGTGGTGGCCTATGAACGCGGTGCGCCGCATTGGTCTGTGCCGCAGTTGGCCCAGGCGCAAGACGCTGCCCGGGATGGTTCGGTATGGCTGTTCAGTAGTGCGGAGGCACTCGACCATTTACGGGCCTTGTTGCCGACTGCCGACTGGTCACAAGCGCGTGCGGTGGCCACCCACCCGCGCATTGCTGCTGCTGCCAGCGCCTTGGGTTTTGGGGTGGTCAAGCAGGCCAGGCCGACGTTTGATTCGGTACTGGCCTCGATAGAATCATGGTCATGAAGCCTGACGCACCAGACCCCCAACCTGCGGCCGAGGTGCAGGAGCCGGTGAGCGTTGTGGCAACGCAGGCCACTCCCGCATCAGCCCTTGATGACACAGCCTTGTCGCGCTCGCTGGTGCTGGCTGTGGCCATGGTGGCGGTGCTGGCGTTGCTGGCCGTGGTGCTGCTGTGGCAAAAAGTTGTCGGCATGCAGGAGCAACTGGCCAGCCAGAGCGCGCTGGCTCAAGCCCAATCCCTGGAAGCCCGGACGCTGTCCAAACAAGCCTTGACGCTGGCGCAGGAAACATCGGTACGGGTGGCGATGCTGGATGTGCGTTTGAGCGAAGTGGCGCTGCAGCGCAGCCAGCTTGACGAATTGATGCAAAGCCTGTCGCGCTCGCGCGATGAAAATCTGGTGGTTGACATTGAGGCTGCTTTGCGCCTGGCGCAGCAGCAAGCCCAACTCACTGGCAGTGTGGAACCCCTGCTGGCGGCCTTGAAGAGCGCTGACCAGCGCATTGTCCGGGCTGCGCAACCCCGGCTGGCGCTGCTGCAGCGTGCCATTGCCCGGGACATCGACCGGGTCAAGTCTGCGGCCGTCAGTGATACCCCTAATTTGCTGCTCAAACTCGATGAACTGGTGCGGCAGGCGGATGAACTGGTGCTTGCCAACGCCGTGATGGTGGCACAACCTGTAGCCAAAGCACCCAAGGCCGCAGCTGTGGCTGCCACCGTGTGGTGGCAATCCGGGTTGGAATTGGTGCAGCAGGAAGCCCGCAAATTAGTCCGTGTGAGCCGCATTGACAACCCGGAGGCGGCGCTGGTCACGCCAGGCCAGGCTTTCTTTTTGCGCGAAAACCTGAAGCTGAAGTTACTCAACGCACGCATGGGCTTGCTGGCGCGGCAAATTGAATCGGCCCATGCTGACTTGCAGGATGCAGACCGGTTGCTGAAAAAATACTTTGACACCAATGCCCGTAAAACCCAGGCCACATTGGGCTTGCTGCAGCAGGTGCAGGCGCAAATGCGCACGCTGCAAATACCGCGTCTGGATGACACGCTGGCCGTGCTGAACACGGCTGCTGCCGGGCGTTGACCATGCGCCTGGCACTGTGGTTTTTGGGCTTGTTTGGGTTGGCTGCAGCACTGGCCTTGTTTGCCAGCACCAACACCGGCACGGTCACTGTTTTCTGGCCACCACACCGGGTTGACTTGTCGCTCAACATGGTCGTGGTGTTGCTGGGACTGCTGTTTGTGCTGTTGCACTTGTCGCTGAAAGCCATCGGGGTTCTGTTTTCGTTGCCGGCTCAGGCCCGTTCCTGGCGGCTACAGCATCAAGAGCGGGTGATGTACGCCGCGTTGCTGGAGGCTTTGTCGCACTTGGTGGCTGGGCGTTTTTTGCGGGCCAGAAAGTCGGCACAGCTGGTGTTGGCACGTGAGGCCAGTCTGACCCAAAGTGGCGAAGTTTGGCCGGCCGCAGAGCGCTTGCGTGTGTTGGCTCATTTGCTCGCTGCCGAGAGCTCCCAGTCCTTGCAAGACCGCAGCGCACGTGCGTACCATTTCCAGCAAGCTTTGGATCAGGCGGGTGCGGGTCATGCGGGGGCCATGCGTGATGGTCTGCTGCTGCGTGCGGTGCGCTGGTCGCTGGAAGACCAGGATGCAGTTGCAGCGCTGGGCTGGCTGGATGAGTTGCCCTCTGGTGTTGCCAGGCGTACGGTGGCACTGCGCTTGCGGCTCAAAGTTGCGCGCATGGCGGGCAAGATCGAGTTGGCGCTGGACACAGCCCGGTTATTGGCAAAACACCGCGCCTTCTCGCAGGACTCGGCCAATGGGCTGCTGCGCTCTTTGTCGCAGGAATGGCTGCAGCACGCGTCTGACACCGAGCAGCTTCAATACATCTGGCAGAACCTCGAACCGGCAGAGCGCGCTTTGCCTGAAGTGGCGTGTTCCGCAGCTGGGCGTTGGTTGCGCCTCGGCGGTGAAGTTGCGGTGGCGTTTGAATGGTTGTTGCCGGTGTGGCAAACCATGGTGGAGACCGGTCAGAGCTTGTCACAAGAGCAAAAAATCATGCTGGTTCGTGTCATGGAAAATGGTTTTTCCATGGCCGATGCGTCTATTGATACCGAATGGTTGTCCCGTGTTGAACGGGCGCATTTGAATGACCCAGGAGACGCGGTGTTGCAGTACCTGGCGGGGGTGGCTTGTTTGCATCTGCAACTTTGGGGTAAAGCCCAGCAGTTGATTCGACGGGCCCTGCCGCGCCTGCCCGATGCCGGGCTGCAGTCACGATCCTGGCAAATGTTGGCCGAACTGGCGCAGCGTCAGGGCCACGAGGCCGAAGCTGCGTCGGCTTGGCGCAATGCCACGACAGTGCGCATGCGCCGCATGACCTGATCTTTTGCGGCCCCAATTTCTCGTGACGACGGGCCTTTTCGAGTCTATGATTTACGCATGACTACTTACATTGAACACATCGTCAGGTTGACCGATCACCGGGATCGTGACTTGCTTGAATTGACGCTCTCCAAAGCCCTGTTGGATTTGCTTCCCGTGAGCCGGATCGTGATCGCCCGAGTGGTACGAGACGAAGGGGACCGGCGTTGGCTTGAAGTGGCTCGGCTGGATGCCAAAGGGGGCGGCCGGGTGATCGATCCACAGCGGGTTGATTTTTCATCTTTACCCAAACTGGAGGATGCATCAGACCGTTTGCGTTGTCTGACTTTACGTGACCGGGTTGAAATTGCCTGGGCCGGCCCGGAGGGGCCACGCATCACCATGTTGCCCTTGTTTTCTGAATCACGTGAAGAAGACCAGGGGGTGCTTGAATTGCATTCCGAAGCGGCGCTGAACGAAGAAAACCTGCAGATGGTCGACAACCTGCGCCACATTTATCGCAACATGTACAGTTTGCTCGAATACAGTGACCGCGATCCCATGACCGGACTGCTCAATCGCAAGTCACTCGATGATGCGTTTTACAGTGCGGTGCTGGAAGATATTGAAGAATCTGTCAAAACCTCTGAAGATGCCGCACTGCCAGGGCACGAACGGCGGCATCGCGTGCCAGCGAATTACTGGTTGGGATCCGCCAAAATCGACAATTTTGCGTTGATCTCCGAGCACCATGGCCGTGATGTTGCAGACGAAGTGTTGGCTCGGGTTGCCCGTATCTTGAGCAATACGTTCAGAACGTATGATCGTCTGTACCGGTTCAACAATGACCATTTTGGCACCTTGCTGCACTGTCCTGACGAAGCCCTGGTCTTGGGAGCTTTTGAGCGTTTTCGTTGCAGCGTTGAAAAATACAATTTTGCAAAAGTAGGCCGGGTCACGGTGAGCTGCGGTTTTACCACCGTGCAGGAAGACGATTCCCCGAGCAGCGGTATTGCAAAAACGGAACAGGCCGTGGATTTTGCCCAACGCAGTGGTGGCAACAAAGCCTGTAGTTTCATGGGTTTGCTGCAGCGCGGTTTTTTTGCCGCAGCCAGAAAAATCGATGTAGCCAGTCAGGCAGCCTGACAAGCAGCCTTCACACGCACATGAAAAAGGGCACTTTGAGTGCCCTTTTTGTTGACTGCAAACCCTGCGTTACAGGGCTTGTGTGTGCTCAAACGGCAAGGTGATGGTGCGCAAGTCCAACCGGGTCTCTACCAGCACCAGGGGACGCTCGTCCAGTGCCACCACTGCAGGGCGTTCACGTGGCACGCGCACAGGTTGCGGTTCGGCCGCGATGGTGGCCTGCACGGCAGCCACCTTGCCCGCATCTGAATTGACCCAGGTCAGGCCGGATTGCGCTGCCATTTCAGCCAGTTCAGTCAGCGGCAAGGTGAAGGGTTGCACGGTGGGCATGGCCAAAACCGAAGCCGGGGTTAAGACCGGGGCGGCACTGACTTGAACCGGTGCTACGTCCGCAGGTTGAACCATGGCAGGGCGTGGCCTGTCTGCGGCAGGAGGCGCAACCATGGCGGGTGATGCCACCACGGCCTCTGCATCCGTTGCAGCCACGTTATGGGGCGCTATCACGGCTGCATCGGGGGGCTGGACTGCCTCTGGGGTGCTCTGCGTGAAGTACGACTTGCGTGGCATCACTTCTTCCGCCGCAGTCTCATCCGGTGTGGGTGTGGACGGTGCGGCATCGGTGTTTTCGCGCTCAGTGCGTTCGCCGCGTGGGCGACGCTCGCGACCATAGCGGTCACGCGAGCGTTTTTCTTTGGCTGCTCCCTCGGGACGTGGTTCAGCGGTTGAAGCATCGCCAGCTTCAGCGCTGTTTGCCATGGCTTGGCTTTCAGCCGCACTTGGAATCACGCTATCCTGGGGCAGGTTTTCACCCTCTGGTGGGCGTGGGCCACGTGGGCGGCGTTCACCGCGCTCGGGGCGGTTGCCCCGTTCACCACGTTCGTTGCGGTTGCCGCGTTCTGGGCGTTGTTCAGTTGGAATGGCTGACGCTGTGTTGACCGTTGGCACGTCCTGTACAACGTTGCTGCTGTCCAGGGTTTGCTGATCTGTGCGCTCACGTGCGCCGTTGCCGCGATCTTGCCCCTGCGATGGGCTGCGCTCACCGCGGCCATTGCGGTTGCCGCCACGGCCTTCGCCGCGTCCTTCACCCCGTGGGCCACGTCCCTCAGGGCGTGGGCCACGATCAGGGCGCGGTTCTCCCCGGCGGCTGCCATCACGGCCAGGGCGGCCGTCACGTGCCCCCCGTTTGTCGTCTTTTGCTGGTTCTGTGGCAGTGGTTTTTGCAGGTGCAGGAACTGCGTCAGGGGTGGGTACAAACAAGGCCTTGAGCCAACCGAAGAAGCCTTTTTCAGCCACTGCAGGTGCGGCCACAGCTTTGGCGTGCGATGGCACGGTGGGTGTAGCTGCGACAGGCGTTGGTTTAACCATCGCCACCGGTGCGGGAGCATCCGGCAAAACGCCTTTGATCACCGGGGTTTGCCGATTGGTGGGCTCTTGCGAGCGGCGCGTCACGGCGGTGGCATCGTCCACCTCTTCGGCCATCGTATAGCTGGCCTGGATGTTGTCCAGGCGCGGGTCGTCGTGCTTCAGGCGCTCCAGCTTGTAGTTGGGGGTTTCCAGTGATTTGTTGGGTACCACCAGCACATTGATGCGTTGCTTGAGCTCAATCTTGGCGATTTCGGTGCGCTTTTCGTTCAGCAGGAACGAGGCTACTTCAACGGGTACCTGGCACAGCACCGAGGCCGTGCTGTCTTTGAGGGATTCTTCCTGAATGACACGCAAAATTTGCAGCGCGCTGGATTCGGTGTCACGGATGTGGCCGGAGCCACCGCAACGCGGGCAGGGAATGGACGCACCTTCAGAGAGTGCCGGGCGCAGGCGCTGGCGGCTCATCTCCATCAGACCAAATTTGCTGATGGTGCCAAACTGCACCCGGGCTCGGTCTTGGCGCAGGGCATCACGCAGGCGATTTTCCACGTCACGGCGGTTGCGGCTTTCTTCCATGTCAATGAAGTCGATGACGATCAGGCCACCCAAGTCACGCAAACGGGCTTGGCGTGCCACTTCGTCGGCGGCTTCCAGGTTGGTGCGGGTGGCAGTTTCTTCAATGTCACCGCCCTTGATGGAGCGCGCTGAGTTCACGTCCACGCTGACCAGTGCTTCGGTGTGGTCGATCACGATCGCGCCGCCACTGGGCAGTTGTACCGTGCGGGCGTAGGCCGATTCAATTTGGTGTTCGATCTGGAAGCGCGAGAACAGTGGCGCGTCGTCACGGTAGCGTTTGACGCGGTCAGCATGTTCGGGCATCACGTGCGCCATGAATTGCTGTGCTTGGTCGTACACGTCGTCGGTGTCGATCAGGATGTCACCAATGTCGTGGTTGAAGTAGTCGCGAATAGCGCGGATCACCAGAGACGATTCCTGGTAAATCAGGAAGGCCCCTTTTGCTCCCGTGGCAGCACCGTCAATGGCGGCCCACAGTTTCAGCAGGTAGTTCAAGTCCCATTGCAGCTCGGGTGCGGCGCGGCCAATGCCTGCCGTGCGCGCGATGATGCTCATGCCGTTGGGGTACTCCAACTGGTCCATGTTTTCTTTGAGTTCAGCGCGGTCTTCGCCTTCGATGCGGCGACTCACACCACCGCCGCGCGGGTTGTTGGGCATCAGCACCACATAGCGGCCCGCCAGCGAGACGAAGGTGGTCAGGGCTGCGCCCTTGTTGCCGCGTTCTTCTTTTTCAACCTGCACCAGCAGTTCCTGGCCTTCTTTGATGGCATCCTGAATGCGCGCCTGTCCAACCGGCACACCGGGTTGGAAGTATTGGCGCGAGATTTCTTTGAATGGCAGAAAACCGTGGCGTTCTTCACCGTAATCCACAAAGCAGGCTTCAAGTGAAGGTTCGACCCGGGTCACCACCGCTTTGTAGATGTTGCCTTTGCGCTGTTCGCGCCCTTCAATTTCGATTTCGTAGTCGAGCAGTTTTTGTCCGTCGACGATGGCGAGGCGGCGTTCTTCAGCCTGCGTCGCGTTGATCAGCATCCGTTTCATGGGTAGCGTTCCTTCAATTTAAATATCAACCAAAAGGCCTCGGGAGCCTTGATGACACACAAACTGACGCTTTGAAACAAGGAGGAAAAGCCGGAGAACCCGAACTCACACAATGAGTCTGGGTATGGGCGCGTGGAGGGGAGCGAGGGGGTTTGAGGAAGAATCAGCTATTGATCTAATAGCGTATTGCACCGGCTCGACCGGCGCAGATGCCTGATGCATGCCAAAAAACAGTACGTTTGCGTACTGCAGGCAGGGGGTCATCAGGGTCATCAGGACAAACATTTCGCTTCATTCCATTCACAGCCTGCGGGGCTGTGAATTTGGGGTATTCCAATTCTGGGTTTCAAGACGCCGTTTTAACCTGCCACTGACGCTGCCATGAACAACGGCTGGTTGAACATTTGCAGCGGCTGCAACAGGCGGTATCGACTTTACTGGCAAGGCTTGCGGTGCGTGAACTAAACTTCACCGACTCAACAGTTGAACTTTCTGTTAAATCAACCACTTAAACGTCACACTGCCAGTGAAACACATTATAGGGGTCAAAGCCCCAGCCCCTGCAGCCGAGGCCAAAACCGTCTGTGTCGATGAAAACAGTGTCGGTCAGCGGGTCGACAACTTTTTGCTGCGTCAGTTCAAAGGGGTGCCTAAAACCCATGTCTACCGCATGATCCGCAGCGGCGAGGTGCGCGTGAACAAGGGCCGCGTGGGTGCAGATACGCGTCTACAGGAAGGCGATCTGGTGCGCCTGCCGCCGGTGCGCATCTCAGAACGTGTGGCTGAAAAGGCCCAGGCCATGGCGGCTGGGTTCAATGATTTTGTGCCCGCGCGTGACTTTGATGTGCTGCTGGAAGATGACCACTTGTTGGTGATCAACAAGCCTGCTGGCGTGGCGGTGCACGGCGGCTCGGGGGTGAGTTTTGGCGTGATTGAACAGTTGCGCATGGCGCGCCCGGCCGCCAAGTTTCTGGAACTAGTGCACCGGCTGGACCGTGAAACCAGCGGCATTTTGCTGGTGGCCAAGAAGCGCAGTGCGTTGAAAAATCTGCAAGACCAGTTTCGCGAGCGCCAAACCGGCAAGACCTATCTGGCCATGGTGCGCGGTCAGTGGCCGGTCAATCTCAAGGTGTTGGACAAACCTTTGCACAAGTACCTAACCGATGGCAAAGACGCTGCAGCGGGCGAGCGCCGGGTCAAAGTGGTGTCACGCGATGACCCGGACGGCATGCCGTCCGTGACGCTGGTCAAGGTTCGAGCCCATTTGCCGCAGGGCTCCTTGCTGGAGGTGACCATCAAAACCGGCCGCACGCACCAGATTCGGGTGCATTTGGCCAGTGAAGGTTTTCCGATTCTGGGCGACGATAAATATGGTGACTTTGAACTCAACAGGCGCTTGGCTCGAACCCACGCCGTGCCTGCTCTCAAGCGCATGTTTTTGCATGCCTGGCGGCTGCAGTTCAATCACCCTGCCACAGGCCAGCGTTTGGAAATGCTGGCAGAGTTGCCACCTGAGCTGGCTCAATTTTCTTCTGCTGTTTGAATCCTGCTGACATGACTTCACGACGTTTTGACCTGATTGCCTTTGACTGGGATGGCACCCTGTTTGATTCCACCGCCATCATTGCGCGCTGCATCCAGGCGGCGGTGCGTGATGTGGGTGGCCAAGAGCCTACGTTTGAGGCCGCCTCGTACGTGATAGGCATGGGGCTGATGCAGGCATTGGCGCATGCTGCGCCTGATGTGCCGCCTGAACGCTACCCGCAGTTAGGCGACCGTTACCGCCACCAC
>JBGSRY010000361.1:0-2045 GCA_041737325.1 Rhodoferax sp.
AGACGGGTTCAGTGGGCAGTGTGGGGGGTTGTTTGACCACGTCGCGCGACAAGCCTTTCAGAATGCGGGGAATGGTCAACGCGTCGTTCAGGTAAAGGGTTTGCAATTCGCCCAAACCCACCAGGCTGGTGCCGGCCTCGCCACGCGTCAGGGGTTTGCCCAGACTGACCGCGCCGTCAACCTTGAGTTTGTCGAGCAATGCCGTCACAGATGCCAGCGCGTTGCTGGCGTAGCTCAGGCGCTGTTCCAGGTCAGCACGGTCTTGCGGGCCCGGCACTGTGGTCTTGAGCCAGACATCGATGACCGCATTGGCCAAGGTTTGCGCCGCCTCGGGCTGATCGGCCGTGACATCAAGGCGCAGCAGGCCATCTTTTTTATCAACCACGGCCTTGATTTGCTTGGCCAGTTCTCTGCGCGCCACTTCAATGGGTTTGTCTTTGAGCTCTGGATGCGTTGCCACCAGCGGGTCCAGCACCAGTGGCGACACCATCACGGCCGCCGATTGGACAGCGTTCAGCGAGTTGGTCGAGTTGGTCGAGTTGGTCGAGTTGGTCGAGTTGGTCGAGTTGGTCGAGTTGGTCGAGTTGGTCGAGTTGGTCGAGGGTATCAGCAAAATGGCTTGGCTGACATAACTTTGCGGCAAGATAAAACCGATGCCCAGCGCCATCAAGCCCGCCAGCAGCGGCCCCCAGATCAGCAGCCGAATGTTTTCTGCCACCACCAGCAGCAGATCCAGCAGGCTAACTTCTGCTTCTTGCGCTTCAGCTTCCATTGTTTGTTCACTCCCGAAAAACGATCATTTTAGCCAAGAGGGTAGTCACCAATGCCGTCGCCTGTTTGAAAACGCCAGCCTGTTCTGGTCTTTGTGGGGCAGGCTTCAGCCTGCCATGGATGACTAAAGTCATCCCCACACTCATGCAGATTCCAAACCTACAACCAGGCCGCATCCCAATGCGAATAGTCACCAATTTGAGCAACCAAACCGGCACGCAGCGGATTGGCTGCCAGATAGCGAGCCACGCCGCGCACATCTTCTTCTTTGCGCAAGGCGTGGTCATGGTAGCCGTTTTGCCAAACGCCAGAGTTGCCGGGGTTCATGGCATTGAGGGCGCGCGCTGATCGGCCCTTGAAGCGCTGCATGATCTGTGCCAAGGTGCCAACGTCGCCCAACTGAAACAGCCAATGCAAATGGTCTGGCATCAACACCCAGGCCAGCGAGTTCACCAAGCCTGCAGTGTGCACTTGTTGCATTTGGCGAACCACGCAGCGTGCTGATTTGAAATCGTCAAAGAGGGGCACGCGCCCAGCGGTGACCGTGGTCACGAAATAAACCTGCCCAGGGCTTGAATACCGACCTGTGAGTAGATCGTCGTAAGACATCTGATGCAGTGTATGCGCTTTGTGGGGCAGACTTTAGTCTGCCGTGGATGACTGAAAGTCATCCCCACAATGGGTCATCCCCCCCCTCAAAAATGGATCCCCCGCATCATTTGCTGCAAGGCCACCGCCTCGGCGGACAGTTTGGGTTTGTCACCCGGCTTGGCACCTTTGGCAGCATGCGAATCCGGGAACATTCTGAAGCTGGTATTCATGGCAATTTGCGCCACGCGCGGCAGCACCGCGTGCAGAATTTGGCCAGTAATGCCCAGCCGCGTGGCAATACGCACCGGCTTGAAAATGCAGGCTTGGGCGATCATGTCGGCGGCTTCTTCGGGGGCCAGCGTGGGCACGTTGTTGTACAAGCCGGTGGGCGCAATCATGGGCGTGCGCACCAGCGGCATGTTGATGGTGGTGAAGCTGATGCCTTGGTCGGCAAACTCGCTGCTGGCGCAACGCGTCCAGGCATCCAGCGCGGCTTTGCTGGCCACGTAAGCGGAAAAACGCGGCGCGTTGGTCAGCACCCCAATGCTGCTGATGTTGACCACGTGGCCCTTGTGCTTGGCCACCATGCCGGGCAAAAAGCCGGTGGTGACGCGCAAGGACCCAAAGTAATTGAGCTGCATGGTGCGCTCGTAGTCATGAAAACGGTCATAGCTGGACTCGAT
>JBGSRY010000398.1:0-7307 GCA_041737325.1 Rhodoferax sp.
CGATCTCGGCCACTTTGGCCACGTCGGCACCGAGCTGTTCCGCCATCAGGAATTTGCTGACCAGCACCTCCAGCGTCGGCGTACAAGCGAAGTTGTGGAACGACAGCACCAGTTGGACACCATGGGTTTTGGCGGCCTCGCGCACCTGGGCCATGTGGGCCAGGTCGTTGGCCAGCTCGTAGTCGATCAGGTCGATGGTGTTGCTGCTGCACACGGCGGCGTACATCGCAATGACCTGGCCTTCGGTGAGGGGAATCTTCTCGCCACCCTCGATGGTGGAGCGGCGGGTGAACAGCAACGGGATACCGCATGCTGCTTTTTTGATAGCTGCTGCCCCAGCAATGACGGCGGCTACATCGCCAATTTTCTCAAAAAAATCAACACGCCATTCCAGCACATCGGGGCGCTTGGGTAGCACCACGGCCAGCTCAGCCATGATGTTGTCAAGCGTGCGCCCGACCAGCGGGGTGCAGATCAGCGGGAACTTGCCGCCCGCGATGGCTTGGCCGTGCAGGGTGATGGGTTTGGATGTTTGCATCAGATGTGATTTTTTTGCGGCTGGTGTGTGACTAAACACCGCTCAAGACGGCATCCAGCGCGGCGATCACCTCATCTGCGCGCGGGCTCAGGTTGATGACCTGGGTTTTAAGCAGCCGTTTGTCCAGGGGAGCCGCTTCAAACGGCACCAGCATCAGGGTTTGCCCGTTGACAGTCACCAGGGGGCACAAACGTTTGGGCAGCGCCTGACTTGGCAAACTTGTCACGGCCAGCGGAACCACCATGCGTGTGGGCAGGCTGCTGAGCAGGTCGCTCTGGATGTCCATGACATAGGGGTAAAAGTCGCGCGAACGGGCACTGGGGTTGGCAAACACGTCAAACTGCATGGCTGGCTTACCACGTCCGCAGGTCATCACACCACAGGCCATATGCCTCAAACCGCTGGTGTTGCTCGGCTAGCCAGGCGCTGTGGGTGTGCTCAAAATCGGCTTGGCGCTGCGCCAGTGATGCCAACTTGGCACTGGACTGCAAGTCAGAAAACTGCTGCACGGACAGTATGACAGTGTCAATCTGCCCGCCTTTTTCGACAAAAACAGGAGCCCGCTTGGCTTGGGCGCAGATCGCACCAAACCGGTTTTTGGCTTGTGTGGCAGTGACTTGCATGGTGCGATTCCTGAAATGCGTTGATTGGCCATTTTAGCCATTCACCTGGTCACGCCCGGTTTTCGCCAAAGCTTATCGATTCGACCCGATCAAAAACGCCAGCACGCGCTCGGCCAATGGGCCATAGGGTGGCATCAGGAACTGGAGCGAACTCCAGCGTGCCTGATAAAACACCGGGCGCATTTTGGAGAAGGTCGCAAACCCCTCGTGGCCGTGGTAATGGCCCATGCCCGAGTCCCCCACACCACCAAACGGCAGGTCGTGTTGACCGACATGAAACAGCGCGTCGTTCACCGACACGCCGCCGCTCATCACGTGGTCAATCAGGTACTGCACCTGCACGCTGTCATGGCTGAACGGGTACAGCGCCAGCGGTCGCGGCCCGGCGTTGATGGCAGCCACCACGTCGTCCAGCCTGGTGTAGGTGCGCAGGGGCAGGATCGGGCCAAAGATTTCACGCTGCATCAAGGCGCAGTCGCTCGGGGCATTGAGCACAATGACCGGTGCGATCTTGCGCGTTGCCGCATCAAACGCCGGGCCGTCCAGCAGCTGCAGCACCTGCGCACCGCGGCTGCGCGCCTCGTCCAGCGCGTTGAGCAAACGCTCAAATGCGCGCTGGTCAATGATGGCGGTGTAGTCGGTTGAAGCCAGGCTGGGGTAACGCTGCGCCACCACCGCACGGGCCAGGCGCACAAAGTCGTCCACTTTGCCGGCCGACAGCCAGGCGTGGTCTACCGTGGTGCAAATTTGTCCGGCGTTGAGCAGCTTGACAAACAGGATGCGTTCAACCGCCGTGGCCAGCGCAAAGTCGTCACACACAATGGCCGGGGCCTTGCCCCCCAACTCCAGTGTGACCGGGCACAGGTTGGCAGCGGCGGCAGCCATGACCGACTTGCCGGTTTGCCCCGAGCCGGTAAACAAAAGATGATCAAACTTGAGTTTTGAAAACTCAATGCCAACAGCGCCGGTTTCGTCAAAAAACTGCAGTTTCTCAGGCGGGAAGTAAGCCGGCAGGTGTGCCATCAAATAGGCGCACAGGTGGCGCGAGTTCTCGCTCATCTTGACCATGGCGCGGTTGCCCGCCGCAAAGATGTAGCTCAGTGGCACCAGGCTCAGGTTGAGCGGAAAGTTCCACGGCACGATCACACCCACCACACCCAGCGGCTGCGCCACCACGCGGTTGCGTGCACCCAAAAAACTGCGCCAGTCCACACTGCGCCGTTGCGGGCGCATCCAGCCGCGCAGCTGGCCAATGATGTGGTCAATGCCGTCCACCACCGGAAAAATCTCGGCCAGCAGGGTTTCGTGGCGCGAGCGGTGGCCGTAGTCGGCACTGATGGCCGCGCACAGCGCCTCTTGGTGCTCACGCACAAAGCGCTGCAACGTGCGCAGGTCGGCCACCCGCTCGTGCAACGTTGGTATGGGGTGCGCCAGGTAGGCGTTGCGTTGCCGGGCCAGGGCGGCGTTGAGGATTTGCGGCAGGGTGGAATCAGTAGGCATCATGGTGCGTGCAGTTTAGGCCGCCAGAGCACACCGCTGCAGCCCGGCTGTGATGATTGAACGCGTGCCTCTAACCTGGGGCGCGCCAGGCGCTCAGCGCTGGCGCTTTTGCTCGCGCAGCATGAACAGGTAAAGCCCTTCCACCTTGTCACGCGCCCACGGTGTTTTGCGCAAAAACTTCAGGCTTGAGGTGACGCTGGGCTCAAAGGCAAAACAGCGCACCGGAATGCGCTCAGCCAACCCGCTCCAGCCGTAATGCTGCGACAGCGCCAGCACCATGGCTTGCAGCGTCACCCCGTGCAAGGGGTTGCGTGGCTGCGCCGGGGGCAACGCGGCTGCGGTTTCAGGCAAAACATTTTTTGGCATACAAGGTCGGGGTGGGGCAACAATTTACCCGATTGTGCCCGGCCAGAGGCGCTATTGCCCGGCCCTGTGGTGCTACCATTTTGCAATGCGCACCAGCACCTGTTACCCCGTTCAACCGCCGTACCGGCGCGGCTGCCGCATGATCCGGGCGGTTTGATGGCCACGCTGGACGACGACCTCTCAGCCAGCAGCGCGCTGGTGATAGACGGCAACCCAACCTCGCGCTCGGTGCTGGTGTCGCAGTTGCGCGACTTTGGCATGGGCACGGTGGTGCAAGCCACGCGCCTGGCCGATGCGCGACGCCAGCTCGAATACCGCAAGTTTGACGTGGTGCTGTGCGAGCACCATTTCCCCGGTGACAGCATGTCGGGGCAAGATTTGCTGGATGACTTGCGACGCAACCAACTGCTGCCGTTTGCCACCGTGTTCATCATGGTCACCGGCGAAGCCACCTATGCCAAAGTGGCCGAGGCAGCCGAGTCGGCGCTGGACGGCTACCTGCTCAAACCCCACAAAGCCAACCAATTGGGTGAGCGCTTGCGCCAGGCCCGCATGCGCAAGTTGTCATTGCTGGAAATTTTTACCGCCATTGAAGCCGAAGACTTTGAAGCCGCAGCCAAACTCTGCCAGCAGCGGTTTGAGAGCAAAGGCCTGTTCTGGCTCTACGCCGCACGCGTGGGGGCCGAGCTGATGCTGCGCGTTGGCCAGTACGACCAGGCGCAAAAACTCTACCAGGCGGTGGTCGAAGCCAAGACCCTGCCCTGGGCCAAGCTGGGCGTGGCGCGCTCCCTGTTGGACGAAGGCCAAACCGCGCGCGCCGTCAGCACGCTGGAAAACCTGATCAGCGAAGACCCCAACTACGCCGATGCCTATGACGTGATGGGCCGGGCCCAGTTTGAGCAGGGCAAATTTGATGCCGCCCTGACCACCTACAAAATGGCCAGCACCTTGACCCCGGCCTCAATCTCACGCCTGCAAAACCTGGGCCTGATGTGCTACTACGCGGGTGAGCGCAAAGAAGCCGAGGTGATTCTGGACCGCACCACCCGCCTCGGGCTGGACTCCAAAATGTTCGACTGCCAGACCCTTGTGTTGCTGGCCTTCATGCGGCTTGAAACCAATGATCACAAAGGCTTGCAGCGCTGCAAGGACGACTTTGTGCGTCTCATTGACCGCAACCCTGACAGCCAGCGCCACCAGAGGTTGGCAACCATGGTGGATGCCCTGCTGCTGATTGACCAACGCCAATACGCCCAGGTGCTTGAAGCCGTGCGGGGGCTGTGCGGGCGCATCAAAGAACCCGAATTTGACTTTGAGTCGGCCTCCAACCTGATCGCTTTGCTGGCCCAGTTGGCCGACAAAGCCATCCAGCTCGACGAGGTGGATGCCGTGGTGGACGCGCTGTGCATGCGCTTTGCCGGCACGCGGGCCTTGGCTGAATTGCTGGCCGGTGCGGCAGCTGTGTACCCCACCTACGCCGAACGCGTGCGCAGCGCCCACACCCAGGTGCTCAAGCTGGCCGAGAACGCCATGTCCCTGAGCATGAAGGGCGACCCCCAAGCGGCAGTCAAAGACCTGATCAACCATGGGCGCAGCACCTTGAGCGGCAAACTGATCGAAACCGCCTACCTGGTGCTGCACCGCTATGCCGACAAAATCGATGCGGTGCAAGCGCTGACCGAACAAGTGAATGAGCTGCGCACGCGCTACAGCACCCAGATCACCCGCCCGGCACTGGGTGAGCAAAAACGCCAGGCCGGTGGCTTGACGCTGCGCACCGGCAGCAAACCGGCAGCACCCGCCCCCAGCCAAGTCCGCCCCGAAAAATAGCCCACCCCCGGGGGAAAACACCAGCACCAGGGGCCCCACATCTGACCAATAATTCGAGTTTCATTCACAGGAGACTCGCATGCACCTCTTCAAGAAATGGGCCCTGGGCCTGAGTTTGGGCGCAGCCCTGGTCAGCAGCGCAGCGCTGGCCCAGTCGCAACAGTTTGTCAACATCCTCACCGGCGGCCAAAGCGGGGTCTATTACCCGCTGGGCGTGGCGTTAAGCCAGATTTACGCCAAAGCCATTCCCAACACCCGCGCCACCGCGCAGGTCACCAAGGCCAGCGCCGAAAACCTGAACCTGTTGCAAGCCGGGCGTGGCGAGTTGGCCTTGGCGCTGGGTGACTCGGTCTCCAACGCCTGGAAGGGTGACACTGAATCGGGCTTCAAAACCAAGCTCGACAAGCTGCGCGGCCTGTCCGCCACTTACAACAACTACATCCAGATCGTGGCCAATGCCGACAGCGGCATCAAGACCTTGGCCGACCTCAAAGGCAAGCGCATCAGTGTGGGCGCGGCCAAGTCGGGCACCGAGCTCAACGCCCGTGCCATCCTGAAGGCCGCTGGCCTGACCTATGCTGACCTGGGCAAGGTCGAATATTTGCCCTTTGGCGAGTCGGTGGAGCTGATGAAAAACCGCCAGCTCGATGCCACGCTGCAATCCGCGGGTCTGGGTGTTGCGTCGATCCGTGACCTGGCCACGGCCATCAAAATCGTGGTGGTCGCTGTGCCCCCTGACGTGGTGACCAAGGTGGGGGATGCCGCCTACCAGCCTGCCATCATCCCGGCCAACACCTACACCGGCCAAACGGCCGACGTGGCCACGGCCGCCATCCCCAATTTTCTGGTGACGCACGCCGGGGTTTCTAACGAACTGGCCTACCAAATGGCCAAGACCCTGTATGAAGGCATTGACACCTTGTACGCAGCGCACAACGCCGCCAAGACCATCAAGCGCGAGAACGCCATCAAGGGCATGCCGATTCCGCTGCACCCAGGGGCAGAAAAGTATTACCGCGAAGTCGGGTTGCTGAAGTAAATATGACAAATCAGGCTACAGCCCAATCCAATCAAGGGCAAACAGCTATATTTTGGATAGCAATCGCATTCTCCACCTTTCAGCTCCTCACCGCCGCCTTCAGCCCGCTGTCGAGCCAGGTGGTGCGCGCGGTGCACGTGGGGTTTGTGCTGTGGCTGATTTTTTTACTCTATCCGCCGTTTGAGCACAGCCAACGCTTGCGTGGCGTTGGCCGCGTGCTGGGCTGGGCGCTGGGGCTGACCGGCTTTGTCTTCAGCCTGTACCACTGGCGTTTTGAGGCTGACCTGACGCAACGCGCCGGTGAGCTGATTCCGATGGACTGGGTGGTGGGCGTGGTCACGGTGGTGCTGGTGTTTGAGGCCGCGCGCCGCGCCATGGGCTGGGGTCTTCCGGTGGTGTGCGCGGTGTTTTTGGCCTACGGGCTGTGGGGCCAGTATTTGCCGGGCGGCCTGGCGCACCGCGGTTTTGGGCTGGACCAGATCGTCAGCACGCTGGGCTTTGGCACCGAGGGCATTTACGGCACGCCCACGTATGTGTCGTCCAGCTACATCTTTTTGTTCATCCTCTTTGGCGCGTTTTTGGAGCAGGCCGGGATGATTGCGCTGTTCACCGACTTTGCCCTGGGCACGGTGGGACACACGCGCGGCGGCCCGGCCAAGGTGTCGGTGATTTCCAGTGCGCTGATGGGCACCATCAACGGCTCGGGCGTGGCCAATGTGGTCACCACCGGGCAGTTCACCATTCCGCTGATGAAACGCTTTGGCTACAGCTCGGCGTTTGCCGGTGGCGTGGAGGCCACCAGCAGCATGGGCGGGCAGATCATGCCGCCGGTGATGGGCGCGGTGGCGTTCATCATGGCCGAGACCATCAACGTGCCGTATGTGACCATCGTCAAGGCGGCGGTGATCCCGGCCATGTTGTATTTTGTGACGGCGTTCTGGATGGTGCACCTGGAAGCCGGGCGCAAGGGCTTGCTGGGCATGGCCAAAGCCGAGTGCCCCGCCCCGTGGGCAGCGGTCAAACTGCGCTGGCATTTGCTGCTGCCGTTGATTGGCCTGGTGGCGCTGCTGTTCTCGGGCTATACGCCGCTGTTTTCGGGCACGGTGGGCTTGGCGCTGACGGTGATTCTGATCTTTGGCGCGGCGGTCATGACCGGGGTTAACAAGCTGGGCCTGCGGGTGCTGTTCTGGGCGCTGCTGGGGCTGGCCTGTGCCGGGTTCTTTGCATTTGGCGTGGGCATCTTTTTTGTACTGACTGCCGTGCTGGTGGCCTTGACCTACGCACGCCGCGTAGGAGCCGACGCGCGCCAACTGGCGGTCAAGGCGCTGGCCGATGGCGCACGCCACGCGCTGCCGGTGGCCATTGCCTGCGCGCTGGTAGGCGTGATCATTGGCATGATCAACCTCACTGG
>JBGSRY010000440.1:0-8720 GCA_041737325.1 Rhodoferax sp.
TGCAGGTGGGCAAGCGCAAGTTTGCGCGCGTCACATTGGGCTGACGCGACGCGCCTCCTCTGCACGGCGTGCAGGTGCGCCAGGACAACGCCGGGCGAGGCACGATCTGCTTGAGGGTGTGATTACCGCATCCCAAGCGTAAAAAAGCCCCGGCTGGCGGGGCTTTTTTATATGGATGCAATTTACACAGGCTTCTTGATGTAAATACTCATGAAGTTTTTGCCGCGCACAGTGGCACCGCTATCGCCTGACACTTCGTCCGGACTGGCGGGTACCGTCAGCCCCCAACCTTGACCGGTCAAGAACACAATATCTTTTTTGCCAACATTGCTGTTGGTGCGTTTCCACATGCCTACCAATGGGCTGTCCAGGGTGATCGTGTCTGTAAGGGTGGTGGTGGTTCCACCAACAAACAGGTCGGTGTAGGTAGTGCCATCCGTCCAAGACCGGGTGAATGACTTGGTTGCTGCATCGACTGTGACGAACGTCTTGATCACGAAGTCGCTGTCCTGTTTAACCATCGCAACGCTGCCTGGGTAAGCGTTTTTGAAAGTCCAGCTCCAGCTGGCCCCGGTGCCGCCGACCACCGGTAATTTGGAAGCACTCACCCGATTGGTCATCACGACAAAGTTGTTGGTTAGCGACGAACTAGCTGCCGCGTTCACGCCCAGCACTACGGTGTCACCGTTGGAGCCACGGTAAACGATGAATTTGGTGGCAACAGGATCCAACACGCTGGTCATGGTGAAGACACCATTGACAGGAGCCGAGATGGTGAAGGTATTGGTGGGCGTTGACGTGGCGGCAGGGCAGACGCCCAGGGCGGTGCAAGTCCATGCTTTGGCAGTCAAACCGTCTGCTGCAATTTCAAATTTAGAGAAGAAGTTGCGGGTGATGGTTTCTGATTGCGAAAAGCTTCCAAATCCCATGAATCCAGACTTGACTTTGGAAAAATGCACGCCATACATGATGCCCGCCAAGTTGGCATTGGTCCACTTCTGTTGCGCGGGCAACAACAACCCGGCTTCAGAATTGACAGCACTGTTAAGCGTAATCGGTGTTGCATTTGGAAACGCAGTCAATCCTGAGCTGCCAGGGTTGCTGAATCCGGCTGGCCCCGAGGCAGAGACGCGCACGTTCACCGGGATTGCGGGTGCCGAACTTAGAGCGAACTGGTACGCACAAGGTGTGTAAGTGCTAGTGGATGTGTCATTGCTGTCCTTAACTTGTGTCACCGCAAAGTCAATTGATTTTGCGTAGTCATAACCATGCATGGCAGGAATGCTGCGGCTACTGCCGTCCACAAATGCGTTTGTCGCGTCAAAATTGATTACAACCTTGTGCAAGCCCATATCGCCAGGGCTTGCATACCAGTAACCACCCGTGCGTGCCACCGGGCAGCTGGCCAAGGCGCTGGTGGAAAGCGGTGTGGTTGAGTCCGCAGCGGCCTTGATAGCTGTGACAGAAGCGGTTGCAGACGTGGGGTTGTTCACCAGGGCGGTGGTGACTGCGCTCAGGTCAATGTTGGCACCTTTCAGGGCTGCCATCAAACCGTCAATTTGCTGATCTTGCAGGTTGCCAGACACTTCATCTGTGGCGGCGACCAGCGCAGTTTTAAGGGGGTCGATGCCGGTCATGTCCAGGCCCAAGCCGGTTAGTACGGCCTTGACATTGGTCACCGCCGAATCCATGGATGTTTTGGACAAATTGGTAGCCGTGGCGGTGGTTACCCCAGCGCTGAAAGCGGCTGCAGGGTCACTACCCAAAGCGCTGGCGATCACCATTTGGGTCAGCGGCGTGACGTTGGCCACGGTTTGACCGGCTTCAATGCCAGAGTACAGGTCGGTGGATACACCCGAGGCATCCACCGAGGTCACTTTGATCAAACACGGGGCTGTGCCACCGGTGACCGTCACACTGTAAGTACCGTCGGCATTGGTGGTGGCCGAACCGGTGCCGCTTGCGCATTTAACAGCCACCGTGCCACCCGAAATAGCAGCACCCGTGGCAGCGGTACCCGTCATGGTCAGTGAACTAGATGAACTACCCGACCCACCGCCACCACCACAACCATAAACCGTTAGCAAGCCAGCGCCAGCCAAGGCCAGCGACAATGTTTTCAATGTGTTTTTCATGTATCCCTCTAAATTGAATAAGTAAACAGACATCCATGTAACTCTGAAGAAAAAATACCATTTTTGATATTCATCAACATGCTATCTTTTCGTTTGTGCTTGCACATCCCATAAATATGGGATGATCATGTTGGCTTGATGCAATTAGTCATTGGCAATCGCCATGCCAAACTCAACTTGACCGACCCAGGGCAGACTCATGTGGCGCGTATTAATTGTTGAAGATGACCCGCAAGTACGGGATTTTTTTACCTCCTGTATCGAGAGCTGTGATCAACTGAACGTGGCCGCCAACTTTGGCACGCTGGCAGAAGCCATAGACTGGCTCAACCAGCACGCCGCCACTGTGGATGTGCTGTTAACTGATTTGGGCTTGCCTGATGGAAGTGGTCTGGAGGTGATTCGCCAAGCCCTGGCGTTTAATCCGGCCATAGAACCTTTGGTTATTTCGATGTTTGGCGATGAAGCCACGGTGCTCGCCAGCATTGAAGCGGGGGCACTGGGTTATATCCACAAAGATGCAGCCCCAGACAACGTAGCGCAAACCATTTTGGACATGCGCGCAGGCGCATCACCCATCTCCCCCATGATTGCACGCAGGCTGTTGGCCAAATACCAATCTGCCCATCAAGCAATACTGGTCGACTCGCCGCTGAAGCCACCGCAAGCTACAAACAGCGGCTTGCCTTTAACGGCGTGCCCCCCCTCTTCAGGTCTTTTAAGCCTGCGTGAACTCGATGTACTGGCCCTGATTTCACGCGGGTTTTCATACAAGGAAATTGCCACGCTAAAAATATTAAGCATTCACACGGTGCAGTCACACATCAAAAACATCTACGAAAAGCTGTCTGTGCATTCCAAGAACGAAGCCGTTTTTGAAGCCACACGCCTGGGCCTGTTAGGAGACCGGGTGTGAGCACCAAAGGGCTACTGATCGCCAGCTTGCTACGCTGGCTGGGTTTAGGGCTTTTATTTTGGACGGCGTGGGCAAATGCCAGCACGGTGCAACTGACCCAGGCCCACGCAGTGGTGACGGTGCACGCCAATTCCACCCTGCAGCAGGTTAAGTTGCCCTACCACTGGGATCGGGTGCACCCGGGGCTAGGTGGCAGTGCGGTGTTTGATCTTCAATTCAACTTGCCAGAAGTACCAACGCATCCGTATGGTTTGTACATCGCGCGGCTGGGTAACGCCTATGAAGTGTTGCTCAATGGCCAAACCTTGCAAGCCCAGGGCGATCTCACCCATGACAGTGGCGCAGACTTTGCAAAAGAGCCGCGTTTGATCGTGATTCCGGTGGGCCTGCTGGGGGAAAACAACAACCTTCAGGTGCATATCCGCGCCGACGTGGGTCGACGTGGCGGCTTGACCCCCATGGTGGTGGGCCCCATGGAAGAAGTGGAACCGCTGTTTTTAGAAGAACGCTTGTGGCTCAACACAGGCACCGTGGTGGTCATCACCTTGAGCCTCTTGGTGGGATTTGTGGCACTGGTGCTTTGGGCTACCCAACTCAATTTAGTGCCCAACAGTTTGGTCCGGCACGATGCTTTGTACTTGATGGCGGCCATTGCCGAGCTGGGTTGGTCTACGCGCGTCAGTGATGCACTGGTGCACACGCCGCCCATGCCTTGGGTTTGGTGGAACATGCTGATGGTGTTTGCTTTGGCCGTTTGGACCGCAGCCATGGGCATGTTTTGTATCCATGTGGCCCATTGGCAAAACAGCAAGCTGGCTGTGCGATTTCGGCCTCTCTGGTTTTTTTGGGTGTTGGCCGCCATACCGCTCAGTTATTTTGCCGTGACCTGGGGCAAGCCCATGCTGCTGACGTTTTATTACGCTGGCCTGAATGTTATTTTTTTGACATTCATGCTGTTTTTCATTGGCAAAGCCATGGGAAATGCTAACAACGCGCATCGGGTTGTCGCCTTGGCTATTGCAGTGAATGCTTTATTTGGCATCCGGGATATTTACGCTTTTCGGGCCAGCGATTCGTTTGCACCGCATTCGTTTCTGCGCTATTCGTCCGTACTGTTTGGATTGAGCATGCTGGTCATTGTGCTCATGCGGTTTCGCCAGGCGCGCATCGACACGGGGCAATTGATGACCACCATGGCGCATCAAATTGCCGAAAAAGAAAGGGTGTTGCGTGAGAACTATGTGGCTTTGGAGCGTTTGGCGCGTGACAACGAGCGCAGCACTGAGCGCAGCCGCATATTGCGCGACATGCATGACGGCGTGGGCAGCCACATCAGCGCCGCCATCCGGCAGCTGGAGTCTGGCATGGCTACTTCAGGTGATGTGTTGTTGACCCTGCGTGAATCGCTGGATCAGCTCAAGCTATCTATTGATGCCATGAGCTTTCCAACCGGCGACATCACCGCCCTGCTGGCAAGCTTGCGCTACCGGCTGGCCGCACGCTTCAACGCTAGTGGCCTTGAACTGGTGTGGCAGGTGGACGATGTGGCCCCCTTGACCGGATGGGATGATGCTGCCATGCGGCATGTGCAGTACATGGTATTTGAGGCCATCTCTAATGTGATGCAGCACGCCCAAGCCAGCCAGCTGCGCATTGAATTGCATCCACTGGCCAATCAAAGTGTTGGTATTCAGATAGTGGACAACGGGGCTGGATTTGATACCTCAAACCCAGCCAAAAATGGTCTGCGTATGATGCAGGAGCGTGCCCAAGCCCTGGGTGCAGATTTAAAAATGCAAAGCCAGCCAGGGCAGACCATGGTCGAGATCGTGCTGCACAGTCGGCTCATCGGATAATCCCGCCCCATGTCCCTGGTATTTCAACGCCCCTCCCTGCTGCGTCGGCTCGCACCCTGGTTGTCCGGGTTTGACGGGCCACTGGCCTTTGCCGTGTTCATGCTGGCGTGCGCCGGCTTGCTCACCATGTATTCGTCAGGCTATGACAGTGGCACACGGTTTGAAGACCATGGGCGCAACATGCTGATTGCCGGGTTCATCCTGTTTGTAGTGGCACAAATCCCACCACAGCGCCTGATGGTGCTGGCCGTACCGCTCTATATGTTGGGGGTCACGCTGCTGCTGGCGGTGACTCTTTTTGGGGTCACAAAAAAGGGGGCCACGCGCTGGCTCAATGTGGGCGTGATCATTCAACCCAGCGAAATTCTGAAAATTGCCATGCCGCTGATGTTGGCCTGGTGGTTTCAAAAACGCGAAGGCCAGTTGCGCCCGTTCGATTTTCTGGTGGCCGGGGTGCTGCTGGCCGTGCCCGTGGGTCTGATCATGAAACAACCCGATCTGGGCACCGCCATGCTGGTACTGGCGGCCGGTCTGTCGGTGATTTTTTTTGCCGGCCTGAGCTGGAAGCTGGTCGCCCCGCCCTTGTTGCTGGGGTTGCTGGGCATCACCCTGTTGGTGGTGTTTGAGCCTGAACTGTGCGCCGACGGTGTGCGCTGGCCGCTGCTGCACGACTACCAGCAACAACGTGTGTGCACCCTGCTTGACCCAGGGCGTGACCCGCTGGGCAAAGGCTTTCACATCATCCAGGGCATGATCGCCATTGGTTCGGGCGGTTTTTGGGGCAAGGGCTTCATGCAGGGCACACAAACCCACCTTGAATTCATCACCGAGCGCACCACCGACTTTATTTTTGCCGCGTTCTCAGAAGAATTTGGTTTGGCTGGGAATGTGCTGCTGATCGCAGCTTTTGCATTTTTGGTGCTGCGTGCGCTGGTGATTGCACTGGAGGCACCCAATGTGTTCACCCGCTTGCTGGGTGGCGCGATGGCAATGATTTTCTTTTGCTACGCGTTTGTGAACATGGGCATGGTCAGTGGCATTTTGCCGGTGGTGGGCGTGCCGCTGCCGTTCATCAGCTACGGTGGCACCGCCATGGCCACCCTCGGCTTAGGCCTTGGCATCTTGATGTCCATTGCCAAGTCAAAGCGCCTGGTGCAGTCGTAACCCATAGAATCGCGCGATGATTTCACGCGAACCCACTCTAGAACGCATAGGCGTTGCCAAATCCCTTCTGCTCACCCCGTTTGGGCTGGATGAATCCCACCTGACACGCGCCCTGACTGAGATCAAGGCGCACCAGGTCGACGAGGCCGATCTGTATTTTCAGTACACCCGCAGTGAGGGCTGGAGCCTGGAAGAAGGCATTGTCAAAACCGGCTCATTCTCAATTGACCAGGGCGTGGGCGTGCGCGCCGTCAGTGGCGAGAAAACCGCTTTTGCCTACTCGGACGACATCTCTTGGGACTCGCTCCTGGATGCCGCCAAAACTGTACGATCAATTGGCACTCTAGCCCAGACAAAGAAAGCGCGAGTAGCTACAAAAAACATAGCATCTTCGCGAACCCTGTACCAGGGCAGCGACCCCATCGCCAGTCTGGACAGCACCGCCAAAGTCAAGCTGCTGGAAAAAGTGGAGCAATTAGCCCGCGCCAAAGACCCCCGTGTGGCGCAGGTCATGGCAGGCTTGGCGGCCGAACACGATGTGGTGCTGGTGGCGCGTGCGGACGGCACGCTGGCCGCTGACGTGCGCCCGCTGGTGCGTTTGAGCGTGACCGTGTTTGTAGAGCAAAAAGGCCATCGGGAAATGGGCTCGGCGGGCGGCGGTGGGCGCTTTGGTTTTGCCTATTTTGACGATGCGCTGATTCAAAGTTATGTGGACGAAGCGGTGTCTGCAGCGCTGACCAACCTGGAGGCGCGACCGGCTCCGGCGGGTGAAATGACGGTGGTGCTGGGTTCGGGCTGGCCCGGTATCTTGCTGCATGAAGCCATTGGCCACGGACTGGAAGGCGACTTCAACCGCAAGGGCTCCAGCGCCTTCAGCGGCCGCATTGGGCAGCGCGTGGCTGCCAAGGGCGTGACGGTGTTGGACGACGGCACTCTTGCCGATCGGCGCGGGTCGCTGAATGTGGACGACGAGGGCAACCCCAGCCAGCGCAACGTACTGATTGAAGACGGCATCCTCAAAGGCTACATCCAGGATGCCATGAACGCCCGCCTGATGGGCGTCAAACCCACGGGCAATGGCCGCCGTGAAAGCTACGCGCATGTGCCGATCCCGCGCATGACCAACACCTACATGTTGGGCGGTGATAAAGCGCCTGAAGAAATTGTGGCCAGCATCAAAAAAGGCTTGTACGCCACCAACTTTGGCGGTGGTCAGGTGGACATCACCAGCGGCAAGTTTGTGTTCTCGGCCAGCGTGGCGTATTGGGTCGAAAACGGCAAGATTCAATACCCAGTGAAAGGTGCCACCTTGGTGGGCAGCGGCCCGGAATGCCTGAAGCGCGTCAGCATGATCGGCAACGACATGAAGCTCGACAGCGGCGTGGGTACCTGCGGCAAAGAAGGCCAGAGCGTGCCCGTGGGTGTGGGCCAGCCCACGCTACGGCTGGATGGCCTCACGGTGGGCGGCACGGCCTGATGGTCTGCCCGCCTGTTGTGATTCAATTTGTATTCAAATACTATTCAACATTGATCTAACGCATTGAATTCAATAGAATGTTTTAAAAACCATTCTATTCACATCAAGCTTAGATCACATGTCTTATCGCGCCGCCCTGATCGCATTTTTGCAGTCGCAAGGCACGGCCTCGTCGGCTCAAATACAGGCTGCTTTGAACATCAGCCAGCCCACCACATCACGCCTGCTCAAGCAGCTTGACGACGAGGTGATCGTATGCGGCCAAGGCAAACGCACCCGCTATGCACTGGCCGAACCCATCGGTCAGGCGGGGGCGCAGCAACCCATTTGGCGCATGGATGAGACTGGCGTGGCCAACCGCATTGGCACACTGAGCTGGCTGGCGCGGTCGCAAATGCATGTTCAGGCGGATGACTTTGATGCGTTTTTTCAGGCCAGTGCGCAAGCCTTGCTGCCTTGGTATTTGTCACCACTGCGTGCCCAGGGTTTTTTGGGGCGGGTGTTGGCCGCCCAGTTAGGCACATTGGGTCTTCCTGCCAACCCCGAGGTTTGGGATACGCCGCTGGCCTTGATGGCGGCGCTGTATACCCATGATGCCCCTGGTGCGCTGTTGCTGGGGGCTGACTTGGCAGTCTCGCCCCAGCCGCCGTTGCGTTTACCCGCAGAAAAGCCCGAGTCGGTGCTGGATGCGCTGGCGGCCAATGTGGCGCAAATGCTCCCGGTGGGGTCATCCGCTGCGGGCGAGCAACCCAAGTTTTTGGCAATTAACAGCCAGCAAACGCCGGTTTTGGTCAAATTTTCGCCGCCCATTGGCACGCCTTATGGTGAACGCTGGTGCGATTTGCTGTGTGCCGAACAAGTCTGCACCCAGGTGCTGCAAGACCATGGTTTTGCGGTGGCGCAGAGCCACATCGTGCAGTCTGCCAGCCGCACTTACCTGGTCAGCCAGCGTTTTGACCGGGTGGGCTCGCAGGGGCGCAGGCACATGGTGGCCCTTGGTGCGGCACATGCCGGGTTTGTCAAAGAACCCTATGTCAACTGGGCGGCGACCGCAGATGCCTTGGCGCGGCGCGGTCAATTGAGTGCGCCAGAGGCGGCGCAATTGCACGCCCTGCTGCAGTTTGGCCGAATGATCGGCAACACCGACATGCACAGCGACAACGTGTCACTGT
>JBGSRY010000444.1:0-1864 GCA_041737325.1 Rhodoferax sp.
CCGGGCAACGCGCTCATGGATGCCTGGTGTCAGCGCCACACCGGGCAGGCGTTTGATGCGGACGGTGCGTGGGCAGCTTCAGGCCAGTGCGTGCCAGAGCTGCTGGCGCAGCTGCTGGATGAGCCTTATTTTTCAATGCCACCGCCCAAAAGCACCGGGCGCGACCTGTTCAGCCTGCAGTGGCTGCACCAGCAGCTGCAAGGGTTTGCCCATCTGCGCCCGCAAGATATTCAAAACACATTAGCCGAATTGACCTGTAGCCCTTGTATTAAAAGCGTACACAGCTATGCAAAAAATAGCATTGAACTGATCGTCTGTGGCGGTGGCGCGTTCAATGGACATGTGCTGCGGCGACTGCAAACCGGGCTGCCTGGGGTGCTGGTGCGCAGCAGCCAAGCCCATGGCTTGGCCCCGCTGCAGGTCGAGGCTGCTGCCTTTGCCTGGCTGGCACAACGCTGTGTGCAGCGTTTGCCGGGCAACCTGCCCAGTGTCACCGGTGCGGCCGGGCCGCGTATTTTGGGCGCAATTTACCCGGCTTACTGAAACGCCACCTCGGCAAAACTGCGCAGTTTTCGGCTGTGGAGCTGGTTCACACCCTCGGCGCGCAGCAGCTCCAGCGCCCGGATGCCAATGCGCAGATGCTGGTCAACCCGCTCGCGGTAAAAGTGGTTGGCCATGCCGGGCAGTTTGATCTCGCCGTGCAGCGGCTTGTCGCTCACGCACAGCAGCGTGCCATAGGGCACCCGAAACCTGAAGCCGTTGGCCGCAATGGTGGCACTTTCCATGTCCAGCGCCACGGCGCGGCTTTGGCTAAAACGCCGCTGTGGGCCGTTGTCAGGCAGCAGCTCCCAGTTGCGGTTGTCGGTGCTGGCCACGGTGCCAGTGCGCATGATGCTTTTTAGGTCTGCACCCTGCAGTTGCGTCACTTCGGACACGGCCGATTCGAGAGCCACCTGGATTTCAGCCAGTGCCGGTATCGGTACCCACAGTGGCAGTTCTTCGTCGAGCACATGGTCTTCACGCACATAGGCGTGCGCCAGCACGTAGTCGCCCAGCTGCTGCGTGTTGCGCAGGCCGGCGCAGTGCCCCAGCATGACCCAGGCGTGTGGGCGCAACACGGCAATGTGATCGGTCATGGTTTTGGCGTTGGCAGGGCCTACGCCAATGTTGACCATGGTGATGCCGCTGCCGTCCGCGCGCACCAGGTGATAGGCGGGCATTTGGGGCAAACGCGGCGGCGCTTTGCCGAGTTCGTCGCCGGGGTGTGCAGCCAAACCCGCGCGGCGCGTGACAACGTTGCCGGGTTCGACAAAGGCGACGTATTCGCTGGCGGCATCCATCATCGATTCGTGGCCCAGGCGCACAAATTCATCGATATAAAACTGGTAGTTGGTGAACAGCACAAAATTCTGGAAATGCTCGGGCGCGGTACCGGTGTAATGGCGCAGCCGTTGCAGCGAATAGTCCACCCGTGGCGCGGTGAACAAGGACAGCGGTTGCGCCTCGCCCGGGCGTGGTTCAAACGTGCCATTGGCAATGCCGTCGTCCATGGCGGCCAGATCAGGCAGGTCAAACACGTCACGCATGCGCTGACGGCGCGCTGCGCTCAGGCTGCCTTCCACATGGTCGGTGTCACCAACCGAAAAGTGCACCGGACTCGGCTGGTTGCTGGTGCCCACCTCAAGTTCCCCGCCGTGGTTGTCCAGCAGCAAGGTGAACTGCTCCAGGTAGTAACGGGCGTACAGGTCAGGGCGTGTCAGGGTGGTCTCGAACCGGCCCGGCCCGGCGACAAAGCCGTAGCTCAGGCGCGCCGATTCGCTGCTGGACTGGCGCGTGACGGTGTCGGTTTCCGTCGGTAGCTTCA
>JBGSRY010000470.1:0-1744 GCA_041737325.1 Rhodoferax sp.
TCGGGCAACACCAGCAGTTCAGCCCCGGCCCGGGCGGCGCTTTGGAGCAACGCAGCGGCTTGTTCCAGGTTGTGATCAACCGCCGCCCCTGACACCATTTGAATCACAGCAACTTTCACGGTTTGGTCTCCTTGGGCGTGGGGGTGGAATGGGGTACTTTGGCAACCTGGGGGTCGCTCCAGCTGCCCGTCACGTGCAGCTCCTGGGTGTTGGATTCAATCAAGGGGCGGCGTAAAAACACCTGGGCCAGAAAAGTACCCAAACCCACTGCCGGGTTGATCACCGAGGCAATCAAGGAGGCCGTGCCCGCATTGATCTCGGGCACCACCACCACCTTCAAGTCCTGGGTTTCATGCGCAATATCTGCCTGGCCCTCCATCAGCACCGCAGCACTCACGCCTTTCATTTGCAGGTTGTTGGTACGGGCAATGCCTTGGTCAACCTGCACATCTCCGCGCAAAAAATCAAAGGCAAATCCTTCGCTGAACACATCCCGAAAATCCAGCGTCAAGCGCCGCGGCAACGATTGCAAGCTGAGCACACCAAAGAGTTTGGCAATGCCAGGGTCGGCTTTCAAGAACTGCCCCGAGGCAATGTTCACGGTAAACGCGCCACCCAGCGTGGGGTAGTCCAGCTTCAACGGCGAACCCAGCCACGCCACTTGGCCTTCAAGCTTGCCACTGGCTTGTCGTACCACATCTTTCATGCCCAGACGCGCCAGCAACGCACCGCCATCGGTCACATCAAGTTTGAAATTCAACACGGTTCGGCGACGCTCTGCGGCCTGCGTGCGTGCACCTGTCAAAGCGCCATCCTGGGCATTCAAACGGGCCCAATTGCCGCTGGCCGTGAACACGGCCTCGGGGGCACTCAGGTTGAACTTGTTCAGCCGCCATTCACGCACGCCCGCTGCAGCAGGGCCACCCAGGGCCAGGCGGTTGATGGCCTCCACTTCCAGACGGCCAAAGTGTTTGCCACGCAACTCGAAGTCGTCCACCACAATGTCCAGGGCCGGGATGCTGGCCGGTTGCGCATCCAGCAGATCCTCGACCTCGGAGGCTTGCGACGGGGCCAAGGTCAAGCGTGCCAAACGGGCATACAAGCGCCCCGCTTGACTGGCTGCAGCGCCGGGCGTGCCCTGCCGGTATTCCAGGTAGCCATTGAGCTCGCGTGCATCCAGATTGGCGCGCCACAGGGTGCCTTCACGGCCCCCACCCACCACCACCTGGTTGAACTGTCGGCCACCCAGCACCAGTGACTCGGTGCGCACCGCCAACAGCGTCGGCAGATAGGCCAGGTGTTCCAAACCAACCCCGTCCGCGACAACCTCCTGGCCCTCGCCAGCGGCGTGCGACAACACCGCTTGCCAGGCATCTACGTCCATCACCGGCAGCATGACATTGGCGCTGACACCCGCAGGCGGCAAGGGTGCGGATTCAAGCGCCGACAAACCCACAGCCAGTGCCCCACGCAGCACACGCGGTACATCACCGGACACATCGCGTTCAAAAACCGCACTGCCAACACCACCAAAACTCAGGCTTAAACGGTCTTGCACACCACGGCCTTCAGGTGTGTTGTTGAGCACTTCTGCCTGCAGCCGAAACGGCAGCACGGCCAGGGCTGTTTTTTGCAAAGGCTGGGGCAAGTCCAGTGCCAGCCCCTGCAAATTGCTGAGCACCAGCAATTCTGGTCGGCCACGACGCACCCCCAACGTAGCGCTGTATGCCGCATTGCCACTGGC
>JBGSRY010000480.1:0-1670 GCA_041737325.1 Rhodoferax sp.
CTGCGCCCTGTCCAGCGCCCGGCGCACCTTGGCGTTTTGGGCTTCAGCCAGTGGGCGGCTGGGGTCGCCCTCAAACCAGGCGCTCGAATAGTTCATGGTCTCGTCCAGCCACAGGCCGTAAAAGGCATTGCCCAGGTCGTAGTGGGCGTGGATGTTTTTGCGACTGTTGGCGCGGCTGTTGTGGCGCAGCAGGTGGCGCACGCGGTACAGCAAGCGCCCGGCCCAGCTGCCAAAAATCATGGTGTCCACCTGCTTGCGGTTGGCACTGAATACCTTGAGCAGCTCGGTCAGATTGGGCGTGCTCCAGTCACCCGCGATGAAGCTCTCGGCAAAGCCAATGTCGCCCGACTTGAGCGCCGCTGCAAACACGTTCCAGTTGTGCAAAGTGATGCTGGCGCTGGGGTGTTGGGGCGTGTGCATGGCGTGCTGCTGCGGGTGTTCACCAAAGCGGCGTTGTGAGCCGTCGGGCAAGTGCAGCGTCAGTGCGCCGTGCTTCAGGTTGTTCAGCAAGCGCAGCGCGGTGCGGGCGGCTGCAGGTGCGTCTTTGGGAAAAGTCAGGCCGGTGGCGCTGTGGCTGGCAGTGTTCATGGTCTTGGCTCCTGGGGGATCAGCGGGTAACGAAGTGGGTGGGGGGCGCAGGTTTGCGAAAAAACGGCACTTTTTTCAGCCACAAGCGCAACGCCTGGGTGTGGATGCGCAGCACCACGCCCACGGTCATCAATGGATAGCGCCACAGGGCGCGGCGCAGTGTGGCCTGGGTCAGGGGTTCAAGCTGGCCGCTGACACTGGTTTGCAACAGCGCGCTGGCATCGGCGGCCTCAACCGGTGCGTCGTAAAAATCAATGCGCGCCAGGGTGTGTTCCACACCATCGTGCTGGCGGCGCATGAAGCGAAAGCGGTAGTGCCCCAGCACCTCATTGAAGGGCGACACATGAAACACCTTGCTGGCGCGTTGCTCCTGGCCCAGTTGCGGTGCGTCCAGCAGGTAGCAGTGGCGCTCGCCAAAGGTGTTGTTGACCTCCACCACAATGGCACGCAACGCACCACCCTGGTCAAGGGGACGGTGGCAATACCAAAAACTCACCGGCTTGAAGGTGTAGCCCAGCACGCGCGGGTAGCAGTGCAGCCAGGCTTCACCGCTGGCATCCAGAATACCTGCGCTGTGCAGCAGCTCGTCCAGCCAGGCCAGTGCGCCGCCTTGCGCGGGCGGGCGGCCATCGCCATGGTCGGCCTCGAAAAAACTTAAAGCGCCAGGCTGGTTGATGCGCCAAACACCAGGCTGTGGTGCTTGCGCTTGAAGGCTGCGCAGGGGCAGCATCAAAAAGAAAGTGGGGTAGGCAAACGCATGGTGGTGCGGGCGCAAGCGGGTGTGGCGCACCTCGCCAAAGCCGATCAGCGCCGTGGCCGGGTTCATGCAGCAAGCCCTTGCGCCTGCGCATCTTGCAGCAGTTGCGCTGCTGCCGCCAAGCCCGCTTTTAGACCGTCTTCATGAAAACCATAGCCCATCCAGGCGCCGGCAAAGTAGCAGTGCCCCTGGCCTTGCAGCGCGGCCATGCGGCGCTGCGCCTCAACTGCGGCCAGGTCAAACACCGGGTGGGCGTAGTCATAGCGGCCCAGCACCTGGTCGGGCGCAATGGCGCGCACCGGGTTCAGCGACACCAGCACCGGCT
>JBGSRY010000538.1:0-2371 GCA_041737325.1 Rhodoferax sp.
GACGACATGCAGCGTGACTATTGGTACAGCTCTGAGCGTGATGCGACGCAATTGGCGTCGCCCGTGGCGGTGGGTCGCTATGCGGCCGAGCGGTCTTTAAGCCGCCTGCGCGCCCGCAAGATTGCCACCACCGAATGCCCGGTGCTGTTTGAAGCCCCCTTGGCCGCCGGTTTGCTGGGCAATTTTGTGCAAGCCATCAGCGGTGGCGCGCTGTACCGTAAAAGCTCATTTTTGCTTGACAGTCTGGGCAAGCCCATCTGGCCCAAACACATTGATATTCTGGAAGACCCATTTGTCAAACGTGGCAAAGGCAGTTCACCCTTTGACGACGAGGGCGTGCGCGTGCACGCGCGCAGCGTGGTCGAGGCGGGCCGGGTACAGGGCTATTTTCTGGGCAGCTATTCGGCCCGCAAACTCGGTATGAAGACCACGGGCAACGCGGGCGGTTCGCACAACCTGCTGCTCACATCGCGCCTGACGCGCGCCGGTGATGATCTGGATGCGATGTTGCAGCGCCTGGGAACAGGCCTGTTTGTAACCGAGTTGATGGGCAGCGGCACGAATTACGTGACCGGTGACTATTCGCGCGGAGCCAGCGGATTTTGGGTTGAAAAAGGCCGCATTGCGTACCCCGTGCATGAGATCACCGTAGCCGGCAACTTGCGCGCCATGTTCAAAGGCATTTTGGCGGTAGGAGCCGACAGCTACGCCTACGGCTCCAAAACCGTGGGGTCTGTTTTGGTCAATAAGATGAAGGTGGCCGGGAGCTGACACAGGCAGCCAACGCACGTGGCGGTCGCATCCGTGCGAGCCTTTCAACGATCAGGTTGGTGCAGCACCTGTGCAGGGCGGATGCAGACCACTTCCAGGTGCGGTAGCGTTGGCAATTGAGTCCAAACCTGGTCTGCGGTGTACACCTTGGAAGGCTGCGCCAAGCCCAAAGCCAGACACATGCGATCGGCCAACGACAAACCCAGTGGCCGACCCCATGACCACAATTCAGCAGCTGCTTCGGCTTGTTGCACCGTTACAGGCACGATGCGCAGCCCTGCACCTTCAATTTCGGCACGGATACCTTGGGTGTTGATACCGCGTTGTTGCACTTTTTGCACAAACTCAGACCAGTTGACCGTGCTGATCAGCGCGCCTGAGATCAATGGACGCACCCCTTCGCCACCGGGTTCACCAAAAGCACTGGCCAGCAGGCACGAAGCATCCAGTACCACGGCTGGGTTATTCATGCGCCGCCTCGCTGCGCCGCTCGCAGATCAACTCATCGACGACTGAGTCGCCAGTTTGCATCCTGACTTTGGCGAAACGGCTGTAAAACTGATTGAGCAATTGCGCCTGGGTTTCCAGCACCAGTTTGCCATCTACAACGCTGGCCACCAGCGTAGAACCGACTTCAATGCCCAGAGATTTGCGAATGATGGCCGGAATCACAAGCCTGCCTTGGGGGCCAACTTCAAGTGTTGTCGTCATGGTGAATAAATAATCAGTGGCACACAATTGACATTGTGTCACTAATCAAGAATTCACCAGTTTTTTTAAAACTCAGTGTCCCAGAATCTTCGACAAAAAGTCTTTGCTGCGTTCGTTTTGTGGGTTATTGAAGAAGTCGTGCGGGTTGTTTTGCTCGACGATCTGGCCCTGGTCCATGAAGATCACGCGGTCGGCCACGGCTTTGGCAAAGCCCATTTCGTGCGTCACGCACAGCATGGTGATGCCCTCATCGGCCATGGCAATCATCACGTCGAGCACTTCCTTGATCATTTCCGGGTCCAGCGCGCTGGTGGGTTCGTCAAACAGCATGATTTTTGGCTTGAGGCACAAAGCGCGGGCAATGGCCACACGCTGCTGCTGACCGCCCGAGAGCTGCAGCGGGTATTTTCCTGCCTGCTCGGCGATGCGCACACGCTGCAATTGGTGCATGGCTTTTTCTTCGGCCTCTTTTTTGGGCATCTTGCCGACCCACATGGGCGACAAAGTCAAATTTTCCAGCACGGTCAGGTGCGGGAACAGGTTGAACTGCTGGAACACCATGCCGACTTCTTTGCGCACTTTGTCGATGGCTTTGACATCGTCGGTGAGTTCGGTGCCGTCCACCGTCAGGTGGCCTTGTTGGTGTTCTTCGAGGCGGTTGATGCAGCGAATCAACGTGGATTTGCCGGAGCCGGACGGGCCGCAAATGACGATGCGTTCGCCTTTGGCCACGCTCAGGTCGATGTCACGCAGCACGTGAAAGTTGTTGCCGTACCACTTGTTGACTTTGTCAAAGGTAATGATGGGTTCAGACATGATGAATTCTTGTAAGTTGGAGATAGATCAGCGTTGCTTGCCACGGTTGGCTTGTTTTTCGATCCAGCGGCTG
>JBGSRY010000578.1:0-5773 GCA_041737325.1 Rhodoferax sp.
CGACAGTCCAATCACCGCCGCCAGCACCGCCTTGAGCGGCTCGTTGCCCATCAGCCCGGTGATGCAGGCAAAGGCAAAACACATCAACGCAAAATATTCTGCCGGGCCAAAGGCCAGCGCCCAGCGCGCCAGCAACGGCGCAAACAGCACAATGCCAGCGGTGGCAAAAGTCGAGCCGACGAACGAGCTCCAGGCCGAAATCGACAGTGCCACGCCGCCTTGGCCTTTTGCTGCCATGGGGTGGCCGTCGATGGCCGTCATGATGGCCCCGGCATCGCCCGGCACGTTGAGCAAGATGGACGAAATGCGCCCGCCAAATTCACAGCCGATGTAAACCGCAGTGAGCAAAATCAGCGCTGTTTCAGGCGGCAACTTCAGGGCAAACGCCAGCGGCATCAGCAGCGCCACGCCGTTGATCGGCCCCAGCCCAGGCAACATGCCCACAATGGTGCCAATGAACGCGCCAATGGCGGCCACCAGCAGGTTGATGGGCATCAGCGCCACGCCAAAGCCTTCCAGCAAATGGTTCAAGGTATCCATCAGCGCCCCCCTAGCAAAAACGACAGCACGCCGGTGGGCAACACCACGTCAAGCAGTTTGTCAAACATCAGATAAAACCCCAGGCCCATGACCACACCACCGAGCAGCGTTTTCTTGAGCGTGCCGCCAAACGCCATGCCCACCGGCACGGCCATCAAGCTGGTGGCCAGCCAAAACCCCAGGGTTTGGAACAACGCGGCATAAACCAGGCAACTGGCCGCACACAGCGCCACGGCTTTCCAGTCCAGTGGCGAGGTGGCCGCCAGCACCGGGGTCATAGTGGCATCAGGTTGGGCCGGGCGCTTCACCAGCAACCACGCGCCGACCAAGCCCATCAAGGTGGCCAGCAGTGTCGGAAAGGCGCGCGGCCCCACCGGTTCATAAGAAATTTCAGCGGCGTAGCCGTGTGCTGCCCACGCCATGGCCGCAGCCACCACCAGGCAGACGGCCCCCAAGATGCGATTGCCCATCATATGATCCTAAAATAATAGCTGCTAGCCCTTGATACGCAAGGGCTAGAGGTCTATTTTGTTTAAATTACTGGGCCACCTTCAGGTTGAAGTCTTTGGCCAGTTGGCGGTAAGTGCCCATGCGCTCCTTGATGAAACTGTCAAGGTCTTTGCCGGTCATGGCAAACTTGAACAGACCACGCTCGGCGCGCAGCTTGTTGTAAGCCGGGGTGGCCATCATTTTCTTGAAAGTGTCGCTCCAGGTGGCAAAGTCGGCATCACTGACCTTGGGGCCCATGTAGAAGCCGCGAATGATCGGCCACTGCACGTCATAGCCTTGTTCTTTCATGGTGGGCACTTGTTCCAGCTTGCCCTCCAGCCGGATCGGTGACATCACCGCCAGCACGCGAATCTTGGCTCCGGCTTTCATTTGCTCTTCGGCCTCGGACGCGTCGCCCGAGTACACCTGCACGTGGCCGCCCTGCAGCGCGGTGATGGCTTCGCCACCGCCTTCAAACGCCACAAAGCGCATGGCCTTGGGGTCCAGACCAGCGGCGCGTGCCGTCAGGGCGGCCTTCATCCAGTCCTGGCTGCCAACGCTGCCACCCGCGCCAAACACCACTTTGCCGGGGTCGGCCTTGATGGCAGCCACCAGGTCTTTGATCGACTTGATGGGTGAGTTGTCGGCCACGATGACGGCACCAAAGTCGCTGCCCACCGCAGCCAGCCAGCGCACGTCGTTTTCGTTGTAGCGGCCAAATTTGCCTTGCGCCAGGTTCAGCAGCGAGCCGCCTGAGAACGCCACGATGGTGTTGTTTTCAGCCGGGCGCTGCGCCACGATGGCGTTGTAGGCCACGGCACCAATGCCACCGGGCATGTAGCTCACGCGCATCGGGTCGGCGGTGTATTTGCCTTCCAGCAGGGCACCTTGGGCCAGCTTGCAAGTCAAGTCAAAGCCACCGCCAGGTTTGGCCGGGGCCACACATTCGGTTTTGTCCAGGGGGCCGGCAAAAGCCGACAAACTCATCAGAGCAGCGCAGGCCACGGCGGCCATGGATACGGGATGCAGACGCATGAAAAATCTCCTGTAAATGTGATGAACATGCCGCTTGACCACCAGCGGGTGGCTGCGACATGGGGGTGACTGTAGAAAAAAGCGCCTGTCAGACAGCTTTCACGGCGGCCGTTAAAAAATAAGGGGAAACCCTTGAGTTGGGTTGATGTATAGATTTAATAAATGAGTGAAATTGAATGAATTGAATTGATCAATTGCGGTGTGCGCCCTAAAGTTGACCCCGCCCACTGCAACCAACCCCTGAAGGAGAACCCCATGAGCGCCGAATCCAAATGCCCATTTTCAACCGGCTCCCACCCCACGCCCGCTGCCAAAGGCACGTCCAATGCCGACTGGTGGCCACAGCAACTCAGGCTGGGCATCTTGCACCAGCACACGGCCCAATCAGACCCCATGGGCGCGGACTTTGACTATGCGCAGGCATTCAAGCGCCTGGACTTGGCCGCCGTGAAGCAGGATTTGAAAGCCCTGATGACCCAATCGCAAGACTGGTGGCCGGCCGACTTTGGCCACTACGGGCCATTGTTTGTGCGCATGGCCTGGCACAGCGCCGGCACGTACCGCACCAGTGACGGGCGCGGGGGGGCCGGCCACGGCAACCAGCGTTTTGCGCCGCTCAACAGCTGGCCAGACAACGTCAACCTGGACAAGGCGCGCAGGCTGATTTGGCCGATCAAGCAAAAGTATGGCCGTGGCATTTCCTGGGCCGACCTGATGATCCTTGCGGGCAATGTGGCCCTGGAATCGATGGGCTTCAAAACCTTCGGCTTTGCCGGTGGCCGCGAAGACATTTGGGAGCCCGAGGAAGATGTGTACTGGGGCGCAGAAAAGCAATGGCTTGACGACCAGCGCCATGTGGGTGAACGTGAACTGGAAAACCCCTTGGCCGCCGTGCAAATGGGGCTGATTTACGTCAACCCCGAAGGCCCCAACGGCAACCCGGACCCACTGGCGGCGGCGCGCGACATTCGCGAAACCTTTGCCCGCATGGCCATGAACGACGAGGAAACCGTGGCACTGATTGCCGGTGGCCACACCTTTGGCAAAACCCATGGTGCGGGCCCCGCAGCGCGGGTTGGCCCCACACCCGAGGCCGCAGACATCGCGGCGCAGGGCCTGGGCTGGGCCAATAGCTTCGGCACGGGGCACGGCGCAGACACCATCAGCAGCGGTCTGGAGGTCACCTGGACCAGCACGCCGACGCAGTGGAGCAACAACTTCTTCTGGAACCTGTTTGGCTACGAATGGGAGCTGACCAAGAGCCCGGCCGGTGCGCACCAATGGATTGCCAAGGGGGGTGCGGGTGCCGGCACGATTCCAGATGCCCATGACCCCGGCAAACACCACGCCCCAACCATGCTGACGACCGATTTGTCGCTGCGTTTTGATCCCGTTTACGGAAAAATCTCGCGCCGTTTTTTTGAGCATCCAGAGCAGTTTGCCGATGCATTCGCCCGCGCCTGGTTCAAGTTGACGCACCGCGATCTGGGGCCGGTATCGCGCTATCTGGGGCCAGAAGTGCCGCCAGAAGTGCTGTTGTGGCAAGACCCGATTCCGGCCGTGAACCATCCGCTGGTGGATGCACACGATGTGGCTGCACTCAAGGCCAAGGTGCTGGCCTCTGGCCTGTCCATTGCGCAACTGGTCACCACTGCTTGGGCCAGTGCTGCTACGTTTCGCGGCAGTGACAAACGCGGCGGTGCCAACGGGGCGCGCATTCGCCTGGCTCCGCAGAAAGATTGGCCGCTCAACCAACCCGCTGAACTGGCCCAGGTGCTGCACAAGTTGGAAGCCATCCAGCAAGACTTCAACCGTGCGCAGTCTGCTGGCAAAAAGATCTCGCTGGCTGATTTGCTGGTGCTGGCGGGCGCTGCGGCGGTTGAAGCTGCGGCGCAAAAAGCCGGGCAAACGGTGCACGTTCCCTTCAGGCCCGGGCGCATGGACGCATCGCAAGCGCAGACCGATGTGGACGCATTTGCGGTGCTGGAACCACTGGCCGACGGGTTTCGCAACTACGTGCGCCCGGGGCTGGAGCGCGCCGCCGCCGAGCTGTTGGTGGACAAAGCCCAGCTGCTGACCCTGACCGCACCCGAGATGACGGTGCTGGTGGGGGGGCTGCGCGTCTTGAACGCCAACTTTGACCACAGCGCCCATGGCGTGTTCACCCATCGGCCAGAGGTTTTGTCCAATGACTATTTTGTCAACCTGCTTGACATGCGCACCCGTTGGCAGCCGTCTGAGCACGCGCCCGCTGTGCTCGAGGGGCGTGACCGCTCCACGGGGGCGCTCAAATGGACGGGTACGGTGGTGGATTTGGTGTTTGGCTCGAACGCCCAGCTCAGGGCTCTGGCAGAGGTGTATGCGTGCAGCGACGCATCGCCAAAATTTGTCAATGACTTTGTGGCCGCTTGGTGCAAGGTGATGGACCTGGATCGTTTTGACTTGCCGCCCGCACTTTAGGCCTGGTGTGCGCCCCTGCGCTGTGCTACAGCGGCCAATGCAGGGTCACGGTCAGGCCCGGTGCGGCGACCCCGGCGTGGGTGGTCTGCAAACTTAAACCGCCACCGTGGCGCTGGGCAATGGCTTGGGCAATCGCCAGCCCCAAGCCGGAGCCGCTGGTTTGGGTGCTGCCACGGTAAAAGCGCTTGCCCGCGTGGGTCAGTTCCAGCGCCGACATGCCCGGCCCGTTGTCGATGACGCGCACCACCGCCTGTTGCTGGCTTGGCGCAACACCGGCCAAAGGCTCCAGGCCCGCTTGCACGGTCACTTTGGCGTGGTGCGGCGTATGGTGCAGCGCGTTGTGCAGCAGGTTGCCCAGGGCTTCCTTGAGCAGGCTGGGGTCGGCTTGAACCGTGCCAACACCCAAGGCCTCAAACCCCAGGTCGATCTGCTTGGCCCGGGCAGCAGGCCAGGCCGTGCGCGTGACCTCTTGTGCCAGTGCAATCAGGTCACACGGTTGCAGGTTCGATTCGCTGGCATCGGCACGCGCCAGCGCCAGCATCTGGTTGGTTTGGCGAATGGTGTCATCAACTTGCAATTTGATAGCGGCCAGCGCTTGTTTCATAAGGGCTTGATTCGGTTCTCTTAATGCAAATCCGACTTGGGTGGCGAGTGTGGTCAAGGGCGTGCGCAGCTGGTGTGAGGCATCGTCAATGAACATGCGGCGCGCCTCCATCACCTCGCGGTAACGCAGCACATGGTGGTTGATGGCTTCTACCAGCGGCTGCACGTCCTGGGTGACGTTGCTGGCATCCAGCGGAGTCAGGTCTTGCGGGTCGCGTTGCAATACCTCTTGACGCAGGCGCTGCAGCGGGCGCAGCGACCAGTTCACCGCCAGCACCAGCAGGCTCAAGCCGGCCAGCAACAGCAACAGGTCACGCGCCACGGCTTCCAGCACCAGTTGGCGGGTAAAGTCCTGGCGACTCTCCAGGGTTTCACCAATCTGGATCACCACTTGATTCGAATTGGAGCCGCTCGACATGGGGCGTGCCAATTCACGCGCGTAAGAGCCCAGCCGGATCGGTTCACCGTAGTACACCGCATCGCTGAACTGCGGCTGGCCGTTGAGCAGTGGGCGGGGTGCTGCGGGCAGGTCGGCGTTGCCAATTTCCACCAGGCCGTCGCCACTGGCCACGCGGTAAAACACCCGGCCATTGGCAGTGAGTTCAAAGAACTCCAGCAAGCGGTAGGGCAGCTCGACCGACAGGCC
>JBGSRY010000570.1:0-1922 GCA_041737325.1 Rhodoferax sp.
GCGTCGCATGGGCAAGGGTGAGGCCACCCGTGTGGCAGACGATACCCGTGGCCGCGCCATGTTGCTGTGGGCCGAGGTGTTGCCGCAGCTGTGCGCACCGCTGCCCCCTGAAGACGCGGCGCTGGTGCTGCCTGCCGATGCCGGTGCGGCTGATGCGCAAAATGACCTGGGCATGGCTTTTTTAGCCGCCGGGCAACCCAAAGCGGCCTTGTATTGGTTTGAATTGGCCAGCGCACAAAACCACCCCGATGCCATGCAGTGGCTTGGGCACTGCCATCTGAACGGTTTGGGCGTGCCGGTCAACGACCACCTGGGCCTGATGTGGCTGGCCAAAGCCGCTGCCCATGGCCATGTGCTGGCGCAGGGGCAAATAAGTGGCTTGGTCAATCGGCCACTGCGCGGAGCAAGTTTTATCGCCCCGTCAGGTAACAATTGACGGTTCGGAGCGATGCGGATGCGGTTGTATAAAACTACCGCGCATATCGCTGAATAAGGCTGCGGGCGTAGGTTGTCACATGAGGAACCACAGTCAGCAGCAAGGGTGACAGTGCGGCTACGGTTGCATAAATTTCATGCATCTTGTCGCTGGCGTATTCATGGGCAATCAGGTTACGCAACTCACGGATTTTGATGAGGTCAAGGGCATTGGCCCAGCCACGTTTTTCAGCACGGTAAATACGATCAAGCAGTGAGCCGCTGTTGCTTAATTCGATGTCATCAATCAAACGAAAAATTCGCTGAATGAGCAAATCAGCCAGACGGGCAAATCGGCTTGTCAGTGACTCAAGGCGTTCCAACTGGTCGGGTGGCAAATTTTCTTGCAGAATCAAATGACGGCAACGCTCCAACGAATAGGCAAGATGCCCCGCAGCTTGCTGCAGGCCAGACAATTCCTCTTGTAGCAGTTCAATTTTTTCTGGTGTCATAAACGGATAGCTGTTTGCATGACCAGCCGGGGAAAAGGGCGGTTGGCATCGGGGTAGACAGACACATCAATCTTGCGTTCACCCAGTTTGAGGTGCAACTGCGTCAGAATTTCCAGCTTGGACATCAAGTTGATTTTTTTGGACAGCACCAAAAGATCAATATCGCCGCCTTTGGCGGTGTCGTCCACGCGCGAACCAAACAGATAAATTTGCGCGTCGGCATCTGCTTGCCGAACGGCACTGGTAATGACGGACTGCTCTTCATGGATTAAACGCATTTTTTACCTCTCTGGCCATCATACTGGACTAGTTTGCGCATGTGACAATCTGCCCATGGCCATGTGCTGGCGCAGGGGCAGTTGCAGGGTTTAGTCAGCCGCGCGGTGGGTGTCTTGCCGCCCAGTTAACGGTTTGAATGCCTCCACCTGTAGGCCCGCAAAGATAGTGAAGTCAGGCACATTGCGCGTCAGCAGCGTGTGTCCGTGGTGGATGGCGGTGGCGGCGATCATGGCATCGTGGGCCCCAGCGGTCAGATTTTTGGGCAACGTCGCCAGCATGCGGGCGTGGGTGCGGGCTACAGGCAAAGAAAACTCCAGAATCGTAATGAACGACAACAGATGCTCCACAAAAGCCGCGCGCTTGGCTTTGCGATCAGCCGTGTTGGCGCGTTCAACACCCACCAGCAGTTCGCTGGCGGTCACCACACTCATGTAGGCGTTGCCATGGTTGGCCCAGCGTGCCAAGTCAAGCGCTTGGCCAGATTTTTCTGCCAACACCCAAACATCGGTGTCAATCACAAGCCCCATGGGTCCCCCGGGGTGATCAGGCCGGCGCGCACAGCAGTCAGGTCAGCCGCCATGGACTGTCGCTCTGCATGGCTCAGTTGTGGCCCTTTGGCAAGCAAGGTGTCGAGTTGGTTGATAGGGAAACCTTCCGTCAACCCGGCGGGCAGCACCCGGGCCACCCGCTTTTTGCCACGCTGAATCTCCAGCGTTT
>JBGSRY010000589.1:0-3149 GCA_041737325.1 Rhodoferax sp.
GGCCGGTCTGCTGGCCGCTGCGGCCAGTTACGCGCTGGACCACCACGTGCTGCGGCTGGCGCAAGACCACGCCCATGCGCAACGTCTGGCCACAAGCTTGGCTGGCATCAATGGCTTGCGCGTGCGTTCATCCGCCACCAACATTGTGTTTGTCGATGTGGCCGATGGCCGGGGGGCGGCGTTGCTGGACTTTCTTAAAGCGCAAGGCGTGCTGGCCACCGGCTTGATCGGGCTGCGTTTTGTGACGCATCTGGATGTGGACGCGGCCGGCATTGACCATGCGCTAAGCAGTATTCGGCGGTTTTTTGCATGAAATGTCGGTGCCAAAGTTCATTGATGTCGATGGCCGTCGGGTTTAACCCGCAGCGCACGCCCGGCATCCGACTCCGCGAATGTCCCCCGGTTTACGCTACGCGCAAACCTCCTCCTTTATTTGGCAAAACCCCAAGTCCACGCTACGTCAGACACCGCGCGCACGCCGCTAGCCGACTTTTGCGGTGCGGCTGTCGCTGCTAATTTACATGAACCTGATGCCTGACACCCCGCAACTGTTGTTGTTCATCGCCGCTGGCTGGTTGCTTAACCTGACCCCGGGGCCGGACGTGTTGTTCATTGTCAGCAGTGCCCTGCGCAACGGCGTGCGCGCTGGGCTGGTGGCGGCGTTGGGCATCACCGCCGGGTGTTTTGTGCACATTTTTGCTGCGGCCTTGGGTATCAGTGCGCTGCTGGCGGCATCCGGCACCGCGTTTACAGTGTTGAAGTGGGTAGGGGCGTTGTATCTGCTGTATGTGGGGCTGCAATTGGTCTGGTCAAAAGCGCCAACCCAGACGGCATCTGATGCTATTTTTGTAGCTGATAGCCCAATAATTACAAGGGCTAGAGGCTTAAAAAGCATATTTTTCAAGGGTTTCTGGACGAACGCGCTCAACCCCAAGGTGGCGCTGTTTTTTCTGGCTTTTGTGCCGCAGTTCATCGCCCCCGATGCGCCCCACAAGACGCTGAGCTTTGTGCTGCTGGGGGTGTTGTTTAACCTCAATGCCTTGCCCATCAATTTTGCTTACGCCGCGCTGGGCGGCTGGGCGGCGCGCCGCCTGGACGTGGTGCAGCGTGGCATGCGGGGGCTGGAGCGCGTGGCGGGGGTGATGTTCATCGGCTTCGGGCTGAAACTGGCCATGACCGACAATCCCTCCCCATAATTCCATTTCCATATCAATCCGACATGTTGTTGCTTCGCCTTGCCGTACGTCTGTACTGTCTGCGGCTTCGCGCCTAATGTCGTATCGATCTGGAAGCGGAATAGCACCACCTTTTCCAGCGCCCGGCACGGCCTATTTTTTGATTGAAGGAGCATCATGACCCACGCCATCACCATCACCCCGCAGGAAGCGTTGCTGCGCACCATTGAGCACCGCGAGATTTTTCACGACGAAATGCTGCACATCATGCGGCAAATCATGGCGGGTGAGTGGAGCCCAGTGATGCTGGCGGCGTTCATCACCGGTTTGCGCGTCAAAAAGGAAACCATTGGCGAGATCACCGCCGCTGCGCAGGTCATGCGCGAGGTCTCCACCAAGGTGCTGGTGGCTGACAAAACCCATTTGGTGGACATTGTGGGCACGGGCGGGGACGGTTCGCACACGTTCAATATTTCCACTTGCGCCATGTTTGTCGCCGCCGCTGCCGGGGCCAAGGTCAGCAAACACGGTGGGCGCAGTGTCAGCAGCAAGAGCGGCAGCGCCGACGTGATGGAGTCGCTGGGGGTCAACATCAACCTCAAACCCGAAGCCATTGCCCAGTGCATTGCCGAGGTCGGCGTGGGTTTCATGTTTGCGCCCAACCACCACCCAGCCATGAAAAACGTCGCCCCGGTGCGGCGTGAAATGGGTGTCAAAACCATTTTCAACCTGCTCGGTCCCCTGACCAACCCGGCCGGTGCACCGAATATTTTGATGGGGGTGTTTCACCCTGACCTGGTGGGCATTCAGGTGCGCGCGCTGGAGCGTCTGGGCACCGGGCACGCGGTGGTGGTGTACGGCAAGGACGGTCTGGACGAAGTGTCATTGGGTGCGGCCACGCTGGTGGGCGAGCTCAAAGACGGCAAGGTGCTTGAATACGAAATCCACCCCGAAGACTTTGGCCTGGCCATGGCCAGTACGCGCGCGTTGAAGGTTGAAACGCCTGATCAATCCCGCGCCATGCTGCTGGGCGTGCTGGACAACGTGGACGGTGCAGCCAAACAGATCGTGATCTTCAATGCGGGTGTGGCCCTGTATGCGGCCAATGTGGTTGATTCCATTGCAGCCGGCATCATTCAAGCCAGAGGAGCTATCGAATCAGGAGCAGCCAAAGCCAAGTTGAGCGCTCTGGTGACGCTGGCGCACCGCCTGAGTGCGGCCTGATGATGAAGCTGCTGCAAGCCGACGGGGCCTGGCTGGCGATTGGCATCTCTGTGTTTTTTATGGTGGTGGCGGTGGGGATGAAGCAGGTCATCGTCCATGTGCTCAAGCAGGGCGCGCCGCCACCTGAACCTGAAACCCAAGCCTTATCTGGCTCTGCACCATCGAGACAACATGACTGATATTCTGAACAAAATAGTGGCGGTCAAACACCAGGAAGTGGCTGCGGCCTTGCGGCGCAAGCCGCTGGCAGAGGTGCGCCAGGACGCTGAAAGCCGGGTTCTGACGCGTGACTTTGTCGGGGCGATCCGCGCCAAGATCGCGGCTGGGCAGCCAGCGGTGATTGCCGAGGTCAAAAAAGCCAGCCCCTCCCAGGGCGTGCTGCGTGCCGACTTCATCCCGGCCGACATCGCGCAAAGCTACGCCGAATGGGGTGCAGCGTGCTTGTCGGTGCTAACCGATCAAACCTTTTTTCAAGGCTGCGTGGACTACCTGAAGCAGGCGCGCGCCTCGTGCCAGCTGCCGGTGTTGCGCAAGGACTTCATGGTGGATGCGTACCAAATTTACGAATCGCGCGCCATGGGTGCGGACGCCGTGCTGCTCATTGCCGCTTGCCTGGACGACACGCAGATGCGGGATTTTGAACAAATCGCCCATGGGCTGGACATGGCGGTGCTGGTGGAAGTGCACGATGCCCCTGAATTGGAACGCGCCTTGAAGCTGAAGACACCGTTGATCGGCATCAACAACCGC
>JBGSRY010000588.1:0-2345 GCA_041737325.1 Rhodoferax sp.
TGGTGGTGGCCCCCATGTGCCAGTACCAGGCGGTTGACGGTTGCGCCACAGATTGGCACCTGATGCACTGGGGACATCTGTTCAACAGTGGTGCGGCGATGTTCACGATAGAAGCCACGGCGGTGCTGCCCGAGGGGCGCATCACGCCGCACTGCCTGGGGTTGTGGGATGACCGCACTGAAGCCGCTCTGGCTGACCAGCTGCACCGTGCGCGCCAGCTGGCTCCGCACACCGCAGTGTGCATCCAGCTGGCGCATGCCGGGCGCAAAGCCTCCAGTGCTGTGCCTTGGGCCGGCGGGCAATTGCTGCTGCCCGAGCAAGGCGGATGGCAGCCGCTGGCCCCGTCTGCGGTGCCGCATTTGCCCACCGAGACACTGCCCCAGGCCCTCACCACACAGGGCTTGAGCGACACGGTGGCAGCGTTTGTGGCTGCGGCCCGGCGGGCCGATCGACTCGGGGTGGACGCGATCGAGTTGCACTGTGCCCATGGCTACTTGCTGCACCAGTTTTTGTCGCCCTTGGCCAACCTGCGCACCGATGCCTACGGCGGCAGTTTCGACAACCGCATTCGCTTCCCGCTGGAGGTATTTGCCGCTGTGCGTGGTGCTTATGACGGCGTGCTGGGTCTGCGCCTGTCGGCCACCGATTGGGTTGACGGTGGCTGGGATTTACCCCAGAGTGAAGTGTTTGCGCAGCGGCTCAAGGCGGCGGGGTGCGACTTCATCCACATGTCTTCTGGGGGCGTGTCGTCGCAGCAAAAAATCCAACTCGGTGCCAGTTACCAAGTGCCGTTTGCCCGTGCCGTGCGTCAAGCCACGGGCATGGTGACGACCGCTGTGGGCTTGATTACCGAGCCCACGCAGGCTGAAGCCATTTTGCAAGCCGGTGATGCCGACCTGATTGCGTTGGCCCGTGCCTTTTTGTATGAGCCGCGCTGGGGCTGGCATGCCGCTGCGGCGTTGGGCGGCACAGTGCAGGCGCATTCAGCCTATTGGCGCTGCCTGCCGCGCACGGCGCAAGCGGTTTTTGGCAAAGTTGCGATTGGGCAGCGTTAAATCCACGCACCACCTTGTCTCGACACATGTCTGTCACACGCAAACGGTAATATTGTTTTATGAAAAACGGCACTTTCCTCGCAGCCATTGATTTGGGCTCCAACAGTTTCCGCCTTGAAATCGGACGCTATGACCATGGCCAGATTCAGCGTGTGGACTACCTTAAAGAAACCGTGCGCCTGGGCAACGGGTTCGATGAAGACCGCAACCTGTCGCAAGAGGCCATGACCCGTGGCTGGGACTGTCTGGCGCGGTTTGCCGAGCGCTTGGCGGGCTTTGGTGCTGCCCAGGTGCGCGCGGTAGCCACCCAGACCCTGCGTGAAGCCAGGAACCGCGAAGAATTTTTGAAGCGTGGCTGTGAGATGTTGGGGTTTGGCATTGAAGTGATTGCAGGCACTGAAGAAGCGCGCCTGATTTACCAGGGGGTATCGCATCTGTTGCCGCAAAGTGATGAGCGCCGTTTGGTGATCGACATTGGCGGGCGGTCGACTGAATTGGTGCTGGGGTGTCGGCTGGAAACCTTGCACGCCGCCTCGTACCGGGTCGGCAGCGTGGCCTGGTCGATGAACTATTTCCCGCAAGGCGAGTTCACACAAGCAACCCTGTACCGCGCCGAAATCGCTGCCCAGGCGGTGCTTGAAGAAGCGCTTACCAGCTACCCTCGCAGTCAATGGGACACGGCTTATGGCGCATCAGGAACGGTCGGTGCTGTGGCCGACATTCTGGTGCAGGCGGGGTGGCCGCAAGGTCAGATCAGCCGGGATGGCTTGAACTGGCTGGTCAAGTGCATGCTGCGCGCGGGCCATGCCAGCAACCTCAGACTGGAAGGTCTGAAAGACGATCGCCGCGCCGTGATCGGTGGTGGGGTGAGCGTGCTGCGCGGTTTGATGGAGTTGCTGCATATCGACACCTTGCAGGTGGCGCAAGGGGCGTTGCGGCATGGTGTGCTGTTTGAAATGATGGCGCGTGATGCCCAGGCCACGGATGCGCGCGATGTGTCAGTGCAACGCCTGGCAGAAAAATTTGCGGTGGACAGCGCCCAGGGCGAGCGGGTCAGCCAAACGGCCAGTCGACTGTTAAAGCAACTGCTGCCGGCCACCGATGGCAGCGCCACCGAGCTGCGGCGCAAGCTGCGCTGGGCGGCCCTGTTGCATGAAATTGGCATTGCCATCTCCAGCAGTGACTACCACAAGCATGGGGCCTACATTCTGGAACATGCTGATACGGTGGGGTTCAGCATGCCTGAACTGCACCGGCTGGGTTTGCTGGTGCTGGGGCATCGCGGCAAGC
>JBGSRY010000631.1:0-14832 GCA_041737325.1 Rhodoferax sp.
CCCAGCGCCGTGCGGGTCGGCCAGCATGGTGCGCACCATGCGTTCCAGCGTTTGCGCCTGGGGTGTGAGTGGGCCAAAAAAATGGGGTGTGTCACCCACGGCAATCAGCAGCGTGGGAAAGTCTTCCACGTCAACCGGGTACAGCAGGTCGGCTTCATCTTCGACATCCATCCACAGAAATTGAGCTTGCGGGTGATCGCCCAGGATGGCGCTTTTGACCTGCTCAAACCGTTGCCGATAGTCGCGGCACACGCCACACCACTGGGCGCACAGGCACGCCACCAGCAGTGGCGATGCTGGCCCCGTTTCAGCTGACTGCATCCGCTGGTTGGCGCGTCAGCATGGCCAGCGTGTTGGCGATGGTTTTGCGCAGTTCACGGCGGTCACAGATCAAATCCACAGCGCCCTTGGTTTGCAGAAATTCAGAGCGCTGAAAACCCTCGGGTAGGGTGACGCGCACGGTGGACTCAATCACGCGTGGCCCGGCAAAACCAATCAAAGCCTTGGGCTCAGCAATGACCACATCGCCCAGAAAAGCAAACCCGGCCGACACGCCGCCCATGGTGGGGTCGGTCAGCACGCTGATGAAGGGCAGGCCTTTTTTGGCCAGATGCGTCAGTGACGCGTTGGTTTTGGCCATTTGCATCAGGCTGAGCAAGCCCTCTTGCATGCGTGCGCCACCGGTGGCGGTGAAGCAGATAAAAGGCACCTTCTGGTCGATGGCCGTTTGCACGGCGCGGGCAAAGCGCTCGCCCACCACACTGCCCATGCTGCCGCCCATGAATTCAAATTCAAAACACGCTGCCACCAGGCCGATGCCCATGACTGTGCCGCCCATGACCACCAGCGCGTCGGTCTCACCGGTGTTGTCCATGGCTTCTTTCAGACGCTCGGGGTACTTGCGGCTGTCCTTGAACTTGAGGGCATCCACCGGCAGCACTTCCTGACCGATCTCGTAGCGGCCTTCGTTGTCCAGAAACACATTCAGGCGCGCGCGCGCACCAATGTGGTGGTGGTGGCTGCAACTGGGGCAGACGTTCTGGTTTTGTTCCAGGTCGGTCTTGTACAGCACGGTGTCGCAACTGGGGCACTTGATCCACAGGCCTTCGGGCACGGCGCGCCGGTCTTTGGGGTCAGTTTGCTGAATTTTCGGGGGAAGCAGTTTTTCTAGCCAACTCATGGTTTTCCTTCAATGTCAGGTCTGGGCACGGCGGCCCTGCCGTGCCCAAGCGGGCTCTGTTTGATTGCGCAACAGGGGCAGATTATGAATCCAGCGCCGTGCGGATTTCCCGCAGGAAGTTTTCAGCGGTGGCCGCCACCTGGTCGCGTGGCTGCGCGTCTATCAGCTGGATCAGACGGCTGCCAATCACCACCGCGTCGGCCACGCGGCCAATGGCACGGGCGGTGGCGGCATCGCGAATGCCAAAACCAACCCCCACCGGGCACTGCACATGGGCGCGGATGCGCGGCAGCATGGCCTCGACCGCACCGGTGTCGAGCGCGCCGGAGCCCGTTACACCCTTGAGCGACACGTAGTACACGTAGCCGCTGGCAATGCGGGCCACTTGCTGCATGCGCTCATCCGTCGAAGTGGGCGCTAACAAGAATATCAAATCCATGCCATGGGCTTTAAGCTCGGCAGCAAAGTCTTCGCACTCTTCCGGCGGGTAGTCGACGATCAGCACGCCATCCACCCCGGCGGCGGCTGCATCTTGCACAAATGGGCTTGTAGCCCTTGTGTTAACTGGGTCAGTAGCTACATTTTTAGGATTGACGTGAATCTGGTTGTAACGCTCCACCGGGTTGGCGTAGCCTATCAGCACGACCGGGGTGGTGGTGTTGGTTTGGCGGAACTGGCGCACCATCGCCAGCACCTGGGTCAGGCCAATGCCAAACGCCAGCGCCTTGTCACCTGCTTTCTGGATCACCGGGCCGTCGGCGCTGGGGTCGGAAAACGGCACGCCGAGTTCGATCACGTCCGCACCACCTTTAACCATGCCATGCATCAGCTCAGGCGTGACATCGGCAAACGGGAAACCTGCAGTGACAAAGGGAATCAGCGCCTTGCGGCCCTGGGCTTTCAGTTGGGCAAAGGTGGCGGCGATGCGGCTCATTGGGCTGCTCCTGAGTTTGTAGCTGCTTGCGCTTGTTTTATAAGGGCTAGAGGCACATTTTGTACATCACCTTTGACCGATTGCCCTTGGCAGCTGGGGCGGCAGAAGAAGTCGGCTTTGGACAGGTCGGCCACCGTGCCAATGTCTTTGTCACCACGACCCGACAGATTCACCAGAATGGATTGGTCGGCGCGCATGGTTTTGGCGAGCTTCATGGCGTAGGCCACGGCGTGGCTGGATTCGAGCGCCGGGATGATGCCCTCGGTGCGGCACAGGTAGTGGAAGGCTTCAAGCGCCTCGGCATCGGTGATGCCGACGTATTGGGCGCGGCCAATGTCGTGCAGGTAAGCGTGTTCGGGGCCCACGCCGGGGTAGTCCAGCCCGGCGCTGATGCTGTGGGTTTCTGTGACCTGGCCGTTGTCGTCTTGCAGCACATAGGTGCGGTTGCCGTGCAGCACGCCCGGGCTGCCGCGCTGGATGCTGGCAGAGTGTTTGCCGCTGTCCATGCCCGCGCCTGCGGCCTCGACACCGATCAGTTGAGTCGCTTCATGCGAAATATAGGGGTGGAAGATACCCATGGCGTTGGAGCCACCGCCGACACACGCCACCACCACGTCGGGCTGCTTGGTTTTACAACCCGCGGCTTGCAGCATCTCAGGCAGCTGCACCAGGCATTCCTTGCCAATCACACTCTGAAAATCGCGCACCATCATGGGGTACGGGTGGGGCCCGGCCACGGTGCCGATGATGTAGAAGGTGTTGTCGACATTGGCCACCCAGTCGCGCATGGCTTCGTTCAGTGCGTCTTTCAGGGTGCGGCTTCCGCTGGTGACGGGCACCACGGTGGCGCCGAGCAACTTCATGCGGTAGACGTTGGGGCTTTGGCGCTTGACATCTTCGCTGCCCATGTAGACCACACATTCGAGGCCGTAGCGGGCGCAAATGGTGGCCGTAGCCACACCGTGCTGGCCCGCGCCGGTTTCGGCGATGATGCGCGTTTTGCCCATGCGGGTGGCCAGCATGGCCTGGCCAATGGTGTTGTTGATCTTGTGTGCGCCGGTGTGGTTGAGGTCTTCGCGCTTCAGGAAGATTTGCGCGCCACCTTGCTCGCGGCTCATGCGCGCGGCGTGGTAGACCGGAGAGGGGCGGCCAACAAAGTGCGCCATTTCATAGTCAAACTCGGCGATGAAAGCCGGGTCGTTTTGGTATTTGGCGTAAGCGTCTTTGAGCTCGTTGATGGCGTGGGTGAGCGTCTCGGAGGCAAAACTGCCGCCATACATGCCGAAGTGACCCCGTGGGTCGGGTTGTTGGTAGTTGAACATAATGGTATGAATTTAATAGCTGCTTGTGCTTGATATAAAAGGGCTAGAGGCCTATTTTGTATAAAAATAAATGACAGGAATCTGCTGAGCCGTGCATTCTGATCCGTGTAGGGTTGACTTTAGTCAACCTGGCCGACTGAAGTCGGCCCTACAGAAGGACCAAGCCACAGGGTCACCAACTCACAGTCTCAAAGCTCAAAGGTTTCACGAGGTGTTGCGCAACTGAGCATGAGTGGGTCTGCTTGGCGGACAGCTGCCACGAACGCTTGTATTTTGGCCGGGTCCTTGATGCCTTTTTGGCCCGACACCTCCACCCCGGAGCTGATGTCCACGCTGAGTGTTTTACAGCGCGGGCGCACCTGGGTGATGCCATCGATCACGTTGGCAGCGGTCAGCCCACCACTCAAGACGAGGTGAGCGTTGACGTTTGGAGGCAGCAGTGACCAATTGAATGTGTGCCCGCCACCACCGTACCCGTCAACTTGTGCGTCGAGCAAAATGGCTTGAGCCTGTGAATAATCTTGGGCAAATTTTAAGAGATCAAAGCTGCGCCCCGCTTCCCCCAAGGGAATTCGCGCCGCTCGCAAATAGGGGCGCAGGCCCTGCTCGCTGGCCAGCCAGCAGTCTTGCGGCGATTCATCACCATGAAATTGGGCTATAGCCCCCGTCACACCTGCGCAAGCAGCTATGATTTTCGAAGTGTTTTCATTCACAAACAGCAACACGGGTGTGACAAAAGGCGGCAGACGGCGGGCCAATTCAGCCGCGCGTTGGGCTGACACGCAGCGCGGGCTTTTGTCGTACAGCACAAAGCCAATGGCATCCACGCCGGCGTTGACGGCGGCATCCACGTCACACTCGCGCGTCAGGCCGCAAATTTTGATGCGGGTGCGCAGCAGGCTCGGGCTGCTGGACGTGGCAAGAGCGTTGGGAGCAGTCGAAGGGGTGGCGTGGTTCATGGCAGCAAGTCAAACAACGGGGTGCGCTCGGGCAGGCCCCAGTGCGCATCGTAGCGCGGGCCCAAAAAGTAAAGGCCATCGGGTGAAAACGTGGGCGCGGCGGCATCGCGGTCACGCGCGGCCAGCACCTCGGTGACCCATTCCGGCGGACGGCGTTGGTCACCCACCAGCAGCAGGCAGCCCATCAGGTTGCGGATCATGTGGTGCAAAAAAGCGTTGGCTTCAAAGTCAAAACGCCAGTAGGCTCCGCGCTGGCTGATGTCGATGCGCATCAAATTCTTAACCGGCGACAAGGCCTGGCAAGCGCTGGCACGAAACGAGGTGAAGTCGTGTTCGCCCACCAGCAGCGCAGCGGCTTGCTGCATCCGTGCCAGGTTCAAGCTGCGGTGTACCCAGCCTACCCGGCCGTGTTCCACACTGGGGCGTACCGGGGATTCAAGCAAGCTGTAGGTGTAACGGCGTGACAAGGCGCTGGCGCGGCAGTGGAATGCTGCGGGCACTTGTCTGGCCCATTGCACGGCCATGTCTTTGGGCAGCAGGGCGTTGGGGCCGCGTATCCAGGCGGCTTCGGGACGTTTGACTGGGGTGTCAAAGTGCACCACTTGCATCAGACCGTGCACGCCGGCATCGGTACGGCCTGCGCACAGGGTGGAGACGCGGTGGTCGGCAAATTGGCCCAGCGCTTTTTCAAGCTGGTCTTGCACCGTTTGCCCTGAGGACTGGCTTTGCCAGCCTTGGTAATGTCCCCCTTGGTAGCTGATGCCCAGCGCCAGCCGCACCCGGTCCTGCTGCGCCAGCATCATCCAGGGTTACAGCCGACTGAGCGCGAGCTGAGCCTTGGCTTTCATGTCGCCACTGGCTTCGCCAATGACTTCTTCAATCAGGGCACGCGCGCCATCGTCGTCACCGATGGCTTTGAACTCTTCGGCCAAGGCCAATTTGGTCTCAAGCGGGTCACCCGTGACTTCGGGGAACGTACCGGCACGGGTTTCGGGCTCTTCATCAGGTGCTGCGTCAGATTTTTCAGCCCCGGACAATGTTCCTGGTTTGGTGCTGACAAAGTCCAGTGACAGGGGGGCCAAGTCGAATTCCATCATGCCGGATTCGGAGGCTGGCGTGGGTTCATCCACTTGTGCAGGGACTGACAGCACCTGGGTTTTGTCGAATTCCATGGGGGCTGTGGACGCGGGTGGTGGCTCGGATTCCGATGCAGGGGAGGTGAATTCTGGTATGGATTCGGAGCTGGGTTCTGGCTCTGGCAGGGGCGCGTAACCGCTGGTGCCGGCTTGGTTCATGGCTGCTTCAAGCGCCGCCAGCTCCATCGGCTCTGGTTCTGACCATGCTGCATCATGGGCCTGTGCGTCGGGTGCGGCAGGTTGCGCTGTTGCAGGGGCCGCGACCGATTCGGCCACGCCGTCGGGCAAATCGGGTTCGTCGAGGGAAAAGTCAAGGTCCAGATCCAGCACCGAGTTGCCGGCCTCCAGGGGAGCCGATGCCGTGCTGGCCACGGGTGTTGAGGTTTCGATATTTGGCAACACGCTGTCCACACCGGCTGGCCGGGTCGGCGCACTGGGGTCATAGTGGGGTTGTCCGCCCGGTAAATACAGGGCGTTGTCAGGATCCAGCGTCAGGCCCTTTTCGCAAATTTGTTCCCAATCTGGTCCCAGACCGTTGGTCAAATTGAAGGCCAGGGTGGCAATGGCTTCAAACGCTTTGGCATCGCGGCGTTTGGCGTAAATTTCGAGCAGTTTTTGGTGAATAGCCAGACGCTCGGGCCGAGTGCGCAAGGCATCTTTCAGAATTTCCTCGGCTTGCAGATCACGGCCGTAGGCCAGGTAAACATCGGCTTCGGCGACAGGGTCTACGTCATCCACCGCATCAAGTTGACTGGGTGAATAGATCATGGAAGAGCCGGTGACATTGCCATCGCTGGTGTTGACGTTTTTGCCGCCGCTGTTACCAAAAAAGGATTCGGTTTGGAGTTTGCTGTCGCCAAACGTGCTGTCCTGGGCGGCGGCGTTTTTGCGTTGTCTGACTTTATAAAAACCCAAACCAGCCAGCAGGGCGATCAAGCCTGCTGCACCTGCAGGCAGCAGCGGGTCTTCCAGCAAGGTGTCCATGAAGCTGGGCTCTGCAACCGGAATCGGTGCGACGGGAGCAGCCTTGGAGGCCGGTGTGGCGGGTGCAGAACTGGCAGCAGTGACGGCAGGCAAGGGAAGGGCTGCACTGGCGGCTGCGCTGGCTGCGGGTGTGACCTCCAGGGCAGGTGCGGGTTTTGATGCAACAGCAGAAGCCACGGCACTAGAAGCAGCTGCAACTTGACTCAGGTCTTGCAGGTTTTTTGCCACTTCGGCTGCGCGACTGGCTGCCGCCTTGGCATTTTGTGCCTGGGCGAGTTGGTCTTCGGTGGTTTTGCTGCTGACCGCGCCTTTGGATAGGGTTAACTTGTCGGGGGTGACCGCACCTGGTTTCTTGTCATCAACTTGGGCTTGCAATTTGCCACTGACTTCACGGCCATTGGGCGTGGCTTGTGTCGAGGGGGCGCTGCCAGCCAGATTGCGTCTGAAATTGTTGAAGTCCTGGCTTTGTGCCACGATTTGCTGTTGGGCTTGATCGGCCGGTGTTTCCGATGCTTGCGCCTGGTTTGGCAGGGTGAGCAGCGAGCCGGCTTTGATTCGGTTCACATTGCCTGCAATAAAGGCATCCGGGTTGGCTCGCAACAGGGCCACCAACATTTGATCGAGTGACACATGGGCGGGTTGATGGGCGGCAGCAATGCGTCCTGCCGTGTCACCGGCCTTGACCGTGACTTGTTTGGACTCGGCCGCACTGGCTTGCGGTTGCGGAGCCGGTTTGCTGGCGCTTGCAGTAGTTGTGCGTGGTGTCTGGGTTTGTGGGCTGGCTGCAGCGACGGGGCGTTGTGGCGTGGTCGGCTTGAGCTGTGGCACTTGCGCGGGGGTGATGGCAGTGTTACTGGCGCTGCGCAGGCTGGGGGGGTCAAACAGCATGGTGTAGTCACGCACGATGCGGCCCGTGTTCCAGCGCGCCTCAAGAATCAGGTCAACAAAGGGATCCTGGATCACACGGTCACTGCTGAGCTTGATGTAGGCGCGGCCATCAGCACGCCTTTGCAAAGTGGCCTGCAAGCTGGTCATGGCGACGTTGTAATCAAGCCCTGCAGCCTTGAAGGCATCGGGTGTGGCCACCTTGGTGACCAGGCTGCTGGCCTCGTCGGCGTTGATGTCGAGGATTTCGATTTCAGCGCGCAGGGGGTCACCCAAAGCGGACTGAACACTGACACGCCCAAGTGAGAGGGCATTGGCGTTGGTCGCACAAAAACCTATTAGTACAGCAGCCGCTACGGCGGTGAAAGGCCATCGGTAAGACTTTGCAATCAATTTGTCAACTCCGGTTTGGCAGACTGCGACGAACAGGCTGCATGGGCACAAATGGCCTATAACTTTAAACAATTAAAAGCACCATAACATCAATGGCTTAGCCTGACAAGTTCATTCAGCCGATGAACTTGGTACGTGATTCCATCAGCGACCAATTCGTGGGTTTTATGTTGCAGTCAGACAACGTCATGCCACGCCGTATCGGGGCCAGGGCATGACGTTTAAAAGGCTTATGCGGCTAGCAAAATCCGCAACATGCGGCGCAACGGCTCGGCCGCACCCCACAGCAATTGATCGCCTACGGTGAAAGCGCCCACATATTCTGGCCCCATGGCGAGTTTGCGGATGCGCCCCACCGGGATGGTCAGCGTGCCGGTGACAGCCACAGGGGTCAGGTCTTTTACCGTGGCTTCACGGTTGTTGGGCACAACTTTGACCCAGGCGTTGTCGGCGGCGATCATGGCCTCAAGGTCGGCACTGGGCACGTTTTTCTTGAGTTTGAAAGTCAGCGCCTGGCTGTGGCAACGCATGGCCCCCACGCGCACGCAAAAGCCGTCAACGGGGGTTTCAGCGCTACCAAACAGCGCCCCTTGCCCCATGATCTTGTTGGTCTCGGCCATGCCTTTCCATTCTTCACGCGAGGTGCCCCAGCCTTCTTCGTCGTGGTGCTTGCCAATCCCCAAGTCTTTGTCGATCCAGGGAATCAGGGAACCACCCAGCGGCACGCCGAAGTTGGCTGTTTCTGCCGCACTCAGGGCGCGCTGTTTGGCGATCACTTTGCGGTCAATTTCCAGAATGGCTGATTTGGGGTCGTCCAGCAAGGCTTTGACTTCGGCGTTGAGTGTGCCGTATTGGGTCAACAGTTCGCGCATGTGTTGCGCACCGCCACCGCTGGCGGCTTGGTAGGTTTGCGTGCTCATCCATTCCACCAAACCGGCTTTGTACAACGCACCCACACCCATCAGCATGCAGCTCACGGTGCAATTGCCACCGATCCAGTTGTTGCCGCCTTTGGCAAGCGCTGTTTGGATCACCGGCAGGTTGACCGGGTCGAGGATGATGATGGCATCGTCTTTCATGCGCAGGGTGGATGCTGCGTCAATCCAATGGCCTGTCCAGCCTGCTGCGCGCAGTTTGGGGAAAACTTCAGTGGTGTAGTCACCGCCTTGCGCGCTGATGATGATGTCGCATTTTTTAAGGGCCTGAATGTCAAAGGCATCTTTCAACGTGGTTTCATTCTTGGCCCAGGCAGGTGCCTTGCCGCCCGGGTTGGAAGTGGAAAAAAACACCGGCTCAATCAGGGCAAAGTCGCCTTCGGTTTCCATGCGATCCATCAACACCGAGCCCACCATGCCACGCCAGCCAACCAAACCTACCAAATTACCCACTTTCATTTTTTGCCTTTCAGATGATTGAATCAATTTTTTCTAGAGGTGTCTGATGCTGGACTTAGCCGAGTGCTTTGACCACGGCTGCACCCATTTCACGGGTGCTGACACGGGTGCACCCGGCACTGTCAATGTCTGCCGTGCGCAGACCTTGGGCCAGCACCGTTTTCACAGCCGTTTCGATGCGGTCGGCGGCTTGCGGCTGGTTCAGGCTGAAGCGCAGCATCATGGCCGCACTCAAGATGGTGGCCAGCGGGTTGGCAATGCCTTTGCCCGCAATGTCGGGCGCGCTGCCATGGCTGGGCTCAAACAAACCTTGCTGCTTGGCATTCATGGAGGCAGAGGGCAGCATGCCAATCGACCCGATGAGCATGGAGGCTTCGTCACTCAAGATGTCGCCAAACAGGTTGCCAGTGACGACCACGTCAAACTTCTTGGGTGCCCGCACCAATTGCATGGCGGCGTTGTCCACGTACATGTGGTCCAGGGCAATGTCGGGGTATTGCAGCCCCACCTCAGTGACCACGTCTTTCCAGAATTGGAAAGTTTCCAGGACGTTGGCCTTGTCCACGCTGGTGACCCGGCCTTCACTGCCTGCGGCTTTGCGTTTGCGCGCCGCCTGAAAAGCCACGTGTGCAATGCGCTCGATTTCCGGGCGGCTGTAACGCATGGTGTCAAAGGCCTCCTCAGAACCCGGAAAATGGCCATCGACTGCGGTGCGGCGGCCACGCGGTTGGCCAAAGTAAATGTCGCCGGTGAGTTCGCGCACGATCAAAATGTCCAGGCCTGCGATCAATTCGGGTTTCAGGCTGGATGCCCCCACCAATTGTTCGTAACAGATGGCTGGGCGAAAGTTGGCAAACAAACCCAGGTGCTTGCGCAAGCCCAAAATAGCTTGCTCTGGACGTAGCGGCCGATCCAGTTTGTCGTATTTCCAGTCGCCAACGGCACCAAACAGCACCGCATCTGCTTCTTTGGCCAGTTTCAGGGTGGCGTCAGGCAGTGGGTGACCGTAAGCCTCGTAGGCTGCACCCCCAACCAGTGCAGTTTCCATTTCGAATGTCAGGCCGGTGGCCTGGAGCACTTTGACGGCCTCGGCCACAATTTCTGTACCAATACCGTCGCCGGGTAAAACTGCAATTTTCATAAGGAGGATGTAGTGGTTGAAACGTCCGTTTGCAGGGTTTACAAACAGGCGGGGTTAAGTTTAAAAAAGATAGCGTTCTAGCCAAGCATCGTATGGGCTAGCCATGGTTTTTGTGCCAAACGTTCGGTTTCAAAAGCCAAGATTTTGTCGGCATGGCGCAGGGTCAATCCAATGTCGTCCAAACCATTGAGCAAGCAATATTTGCGAAACGCCTGCACCTCAAACGGCCATTCATCGCCACTGGGTTTGATCACGACTTGGCGCTCCAGGTCGATGGTCAATGTGTAGCCGGGGAAAGCAGCGACTTCGTCAAACAGCTGGGCTACTTGCATGTCTGTGAGAACAATTGGCAGCAAGCCGTTTTTGAAGCTGTTGTTGAAGAAAATGTCGGCGTAGCTGGGGGCAATGATGGCGCGAAAACCATATTGGTCGAGCGCCCAGGGGGCGTGCTCACGCGATGAGCCGCAACCGAAATTCTTGCGTGCCAACAAAATCGACGCACCCTGGTAGCGTGGCTGGTTCAACACAAAATCAGGATTGGGTTTGCGGCTCGCCGGGTCTTGACCGGGGTAGCCTGCATCCAGATAGCGCCATTCATCGAACAGGTTTTGACCAAAACCGGTTTTGCGAATGGACTTGAGAAACTGTTTGGGGATGATGGCATCGGTGTCGACGTTCTCGCGATCCATGGGAGCCACCAGGCCCTTGTGTAAAGTGAATTTTTGCATGGGGCAGCCTAATTTTTCTTGACCGCGCCTTCAATGGCTGACCCGGCTTTTTGAATGTCCTGTCCCATGCCCTTGACGGTATTGCAACCAACCAATGCCAGAACAGCGACGGTCAATAACCCAATGGTGAATGATTTCATGGTGGATCTTTCTTTGACTTTAAACAAACTTGCGCACATCAACAAAATGTCCGTGAATGGCCGCCGCCGCCGCCATGGCAGGACTTACCAAATGGGTGCGTCCGCCCGCCCCTTGGCGGCCTTCGAAGTTGCGGTTGCTGGTGGAGGCGCAGCGCTCGCCCGGTTCCAGACGGTCAGCGTTCATGGCCAGGCACATCGAGCAACCCGGTTCGCGCCACTCAAAACCGGCTGCACGGAAGATGGTGTGCAGGCCTTCACGTTCAGCTTGCTCCTTGACCAAACCGGAGCCGGGAACCACCATCGCCAAACGGATGTTGGGGGCTACCTTACGTCCCAGGGTTTTAACAACGGCTGCTGCTTCGCGCATGTCTTCGATGCGGCTGTTGGTGCAGGAACCAATGAAGACCTTGTCCACGTACAGATCATTCAGGGCTTTGCCGGGCTCGAGCCCCATATAAGTCAGCGCGCGTTCAATGGCACCGCGTTTGTTGGCATCTTTTTCACGATCCGGGTCTGGCACCCGGTCATCGATACCCAAGACCATTTCGGGCGAAGTCCCCCAGGTGACTTGGGGCATCAGTTGGGACGCATCCAGCTCGATGACCGCATCAAACGTCGCATCAGCGTCAGAGTGCAGGGTATTCCAATAGGCCACGGCCTGGTCCCATTCGACGGCTGCGGCGGTGGCATTGGGGGCATTAAAACCGGGTGACAGGGGGCGGCCTTTGACATATTGAATGGTTTTGTCGTCGACAGCGACCAAGCCTGCACGTGCACCGGCTTCAATGGCCATGTTGCACACGGTCATGCGTGCTTCCATGCTCAGGGCACGAATGGCTGCCCCGCCAAATTCAATGGTGTAACCGGTGCCGCCGGCGGTGCCAATTTTGCCAATGATGGCCAACACGATGTCTTTGCCGGTGCAGCCGCGTGGCAAAACACCTTCAACCCGGATCAACATGTTTTTGGCTTTTTTTGCCAGCAGCGTTTGCGTGGCCATGACGTGTTCAACTTCACTGGTGCCAATGCCGTGGGCCAGGGCACCAAAAGCACCGTGCGTAGAAGTATGGGAGTCACCACAAACCACGGTCATGCCCGGCAGTGTGGCTCCGTTCTCCGGGCCGATGACATGCACAATGCCCTGGCGACGTGACATGAAGGGAAAGTAAGCGGCAGCGCCGGATTCCCTGATGTTGGCATCGAGTGTGAGCACTTGCTCTTTGCTGGTTGGGTCGGTGATGCCGTCATAACCGAGTTCCCAACCCGTGGTCGGGGTGTTGTGGTCGGCGGTGGCCACCAGGGAGCTGATGCGCCAGACCTTGCGCTGTGCCTGGCGCAGCCCTTCAAACGCCTGTGGACTGGTGACCTCATGCACCAGATGGCGGTCAATGTAGAGCAGGGCAGTACCGTCGTCTTCAGTGTGGACGACGTGTTCGTCCCAGAGTTTGTCGTAAAGGGTGCGTCCCATGGTGTTTCCTTGATAAGCGAACCATTTTAAACGGCCAACTGCAACGTTATCCGCCACGTTGCGGCAGAAAAAAACCCGCCGGTGTTGCCACCCGGCGGGTTGATTCAGAGCCGATGCGTTTAGCGCTGGCCGATGGGTTTGACACCCCGTGTCACGGAACCGGCAAACAATTGACGTGGGCGGCCGATTTTGTATTCGGGGTCGCTGATCATTTCGTTCAGTTGTGCAATCCAGCCTACCGTGCGTGCCAAGGTGAAGACACCGGTGAACAGGTTCACTGGGATGCCAATGGCGCGTTGCACAATGCCCGAGTAGAAGTCAACGTTCGGGTAGAGCTTGCGAGACACAAAGTATTCGTCTTCGAGGGCGATTTTTTCGAGTTCCTTGGCCAATTTGAAGAGAGGGTCGTTTTCCAGGCCCAACGCAGCCAGCACTTCGTTGCAGGTTTCTTGCATGAGTTTGGCGCGCGGGTCGTAGTTTTTGTAGACACGGTGACCAAAACCCATCAGCTTGACTCCGGAATTTTTGTCCTTGACTTGTTCCATGAATTGGCCGACTTTGGCCACACCACCCTGGCGCTGAATGTCTTCGAGCATGTTCAGGCAAGCTTCGTTGGCACCGCCGTGGGCAGGGCCCCACAGACAAGCCACACCAGCAGCGATGGCTGCAAAGGGGTTGGTACCAGAAGAGCCGCACAGCCGCACGGTCGATGTTGAGGCATTTTGCTCATGGTCAGCATGCAGGATGAAGATGCGATCCATGGCGCGCTCAATCACCGGGTTGACTTTGTAGTCTTCACACGGTGTACCAAACATCATGCGCAGGAAGTTACCTGCGTAGCTGAGGTCGTTTTGCGGGTACATGTAGGGCTGACCGACACCGTATTTGTAGGCCATGGCTACCAAGGTTGGCATCTTGGCAATCAGGCGGATAGCCGCAATTTTGCGATGTTCCGGGTTATTGATGTCCGTGCTGTCATGGTAGAAAGCAGACAGTGCACCCACCAGACCGGTGAGCACCGCCATGGGGTGTGCATCGCGGCGGAAACCCCGCATGAAAAATTGCATTTGCTCATGCACCATGGTGTGGTTGATGATGAGCTTGTGGAAATCATCACGCTCTTGTTGCTTGGGCAGTTCGCCGTTGAGCAAGAGGTAGCAAGTGTCGAGGTAGTCGCATTGGGTGGCGAGTTGTTCGATGGGGTAGCCACGGTACAACAACTCACCCTTGTCGCCATCAATGTAAGTAATGGCAGACTGGCATGAAGCGGTTGACAAAAAGCCGGGGTCATAGGTGAACATGCCGGTTTGACCGTAGAGCTTGCGAATGTCAATGACATCAGGCCCAACCGTGCCTTGGTAGACCGGCAAATCAACGCTGGGACTGCCGTTGCTGAACGACAGAGTGGCTTTATTTTCAGCTAGCTTCATATAGACCTTTCAGGTGGTTCTTTCAACATACTTAAAACGGTGCAGACTTCATCGCGATCCAGAGTGGTATCCACTTGCGTCAAGGTCTTGCGACCCAGGTGTAAATCCAGCAGATCCGTATCGCTCAAGTCCATTAGAGCGTTGAGACCTTGCACCTGCTTGACGGTTAAGCTGGAACCATACTTTTTAAAGAATCGCTCGATAAAAATATCGTTTTCCAGCAAACCTCTGCGGCAACGCCAGCGCAGCTTGCTGAGAACACGTTCGTCTATGCGTTCGTCCAGGGGGTCGATGCGGGTGGCTTGCATAAGCAGGAGATCAAATGGCGCGGCGCACCATCAATTCCTTGATCTTGCCAATGGCTTTGGTAGGGTTCAAGCCTTTGGGGCATACATCGACACAATTCATGATGGTGGTGCAGCGGAACAGACGGTAAGGGTCTTCCAGGTTGTCCAGGCGTTCGCTGGTGGCCTCGTCACGGCTGTCTGCAATGAAGCGGTAGGCTTGTAATAAACCCGCGGGTCCAACAAATTTGTCTGGGTTCCACCAGAAGACCGGGCAACTGGTGGAGCAGCTGGCGCACAAGATGCATTCGTACAAACCGTTGAGCTCTTCACGTTCCTCGGGACTTTGCAGGCGCTCCTTTTCTGGCGGGCGGCTATCGTTGATCAGGTAAGGCTTGATGGAATGGTACTGTTTGAAAAACAGGGTCATGTCGACAATCAGGTCACGCACCAC
>JBGSRY010000053.1:0-7443 GCA_041737325.1 Rhodoferax sp.
GCAGTCGGCAATGAGCACATCGACACCCGCCATGGCGCGTACAAGGGTGGCAGATTTTTCATCAATAAAGCTTTGGTATTCCACAAAGTCGGGGTCGTGGGGTTCGTAAATATTCTGCGGTGGCTCGTGGTCGCCGGTAAAAAAGACAGACTTGCCGTTGGCTTCAATGCGGTAACCAAAATCGACCACGGGATGATTCATCAGAAAAGGGGTCACGGTGGCCGAGCCGATCTGGATGCTTTGCTCGGGAACCAGGGTGATGTAGTCGATTTGGGCTTTCATCTCGGCTTCACGTACCGGGAAATAGCTGTATTGCAGTTGCACCGCCATCACTTGTTCAACACCTTTGCCTGACACCGGGTCAAAGGCTCCGTGCAGCCGCAAGACGTTGCCAGGAATGAAGTTGGGTACAAAAAAAGGCAAGCCTTGGATGTGATCCCAATGCGAATGGGTGATCAGCACGTTGGCAGTCACCGGCAACTCACCCAGCAACGACTGTGAGAGTGGAAAGATACCGGTACCTGCATCAAGGATGATGAGTTCGTTTTGATCTGTGCGCACTTCAATGCAAGTGGTGTTGCCACCATAGCGCACCGTACTTGGGCCAGGTGATGCAATCGAGCCACGCACACCCCAGAACTTGATTTTCAATGTTGGCCCCTAAATGTTTGCAAACAATTTGGCTTCTTCAAACGAAGTGCTCAAATCATCGGTACGGGAGATGAGCTGCGCAAGTGTTGCGCCGATGACCTTTTCAACCTGGGCCGGGAATTCATAGACACTTGGATTACCACCAAATCCAAAGCCGAGTTGTTTGCTGATTTGGTTGGCTGCAAAGACGCAAGCGAACAGCCCTGAGTTGACATCAGCCGTATCATATTGGTGCGCAATGGTGTTTACCAATTCAGGGGCAAAACGCCATTTTTCAACCAGCATGGCACCGATCACGGCGTGGTCTGCGCCCAGGGTGCTGCGCAAAGCCAGGTGCAGGGAGGTTTGGTTGACTTGACTGTGTTCCAGGGCTGCTTTGAATTCGACCGGCATGAACTGGGCGCAAACCACTTTGCCAAAGTCGTGCAGCAGACCGCCAATGAAACAATCCATGGGGTCGGCATCATCCAGTTGGGTGGCTAATTTTTTTGCAATCACGGCGGTCGACAGCGAGTGCAAAAGGTATTGGCTGACATCAAAATGGGCCGCATTGTGGTTGGGCAGCATACCGACCGCAGCCATACTCAACGCCAGGTTTTTAATGGTATTGAAACCCAGGTAAACCACGGCATGGTTGATGGAAGTGATTTGCTTGGGCAGGCTGTAATAAGCGGAATTCACCACGCGCAGAATCTTGACCGTGATCACTGGATCTTTGTCGATGACCTGTACCAGGTCTTTGGGGGTGCAGTTGACATCCCGGGTGAGTGCCAGAATGTGCTGCACACTTTTCGGAAACGCAGGCATGCCGTCAACGGCCGTGGCAAGTTTCTGTGAGAGTTCTGGCGACATGGGTTTGGATGGTCTTTCAATGGCTGATGCTATACTCGACAGGCTTGGCAAGCTTCAAATCAAATTGTGCAGCTTGCCAGGTTCATTCGCAAACCAGCTTCCTCAAGGTGTTGTTCAAGTCGCTCTGTAAATAACGTGGCGGCGTGACAAAACAAGCTGGATTTTAGACCTAACCTTTGGAGATATTGATGGCAGTTACCATGCGCGAAATGCTCGAAGCCGGTGTTCACTTTGGGCATCAAACACGCTTCTGGAACCCCAAGATGGCCCCCTTTATTTTTGGCCATCGCAACAAAATTCACATCATCAACCTGGAAAAATCGCTTCCGATGTTCCAGGAAGCGGCCAAGTTTGTGCGCCAGATTTCGGCCAAGCGTGGAACGGTTCTGATGGTGGGTACAAAACGCCAGGCACGTGAAACCGTGGCCATGGAAGCGCAGCGCGCTGGGGTGCCTTATGTTGATCAACGTTGGCTGGGTGGCATGTTGACCAATTTCAAGACGGTCAAGACTTCCATCAAGCGGCTCAAGGACATGAAGGTTCAGCAAGAAGCTGGTCTGGATGCCATGAGCAAAAAAGAACAACTCATGTTTGCACGTGAGTTGGAAAAGCTTGAAAAAGACATTGGTGGCATTCAAGATATGGCAGTCTTGCCTGATGCCATTTTTGTCATCGATGTGGGTTACCACAAGATTGCCATTGCGGAAGCCCGCAAGCTTGGCATTCCGCTGATTGCAGTGGTTGATACCAACCATTCGCCAGAAGGTGTGGACTATGTGATTCCTGGCAACGATGACTCATCCAAAGCCGTGACGTTGTATGCACGTGGCATTGCCGACGCGATTCTCGAAGGTCGCGCCAATGCAGTGGATGACGTGGTCAAGGCTGTGGCTGCAGCGGAAGGTGCTGATGAGTTTGTGGAAGTCAATGAGGCTGCTGCCTGAGTTGTGTCTTTCCCCAAAAAAAGGGGGGCTTTATTGCCCCTTTTTTTTAGTCAAATTTTCGATTAACTGAACTGAATCTGGAGAACAAAATGGCTGCAATTACCGCAAGCATGGTGGCTGAACTTCGTGGCAAAACCGATGCGCCGATGATGGAATGCAAACGCGCTTTGACTGAGGCTGATGGCGATATGGTCAAAGCGGAAGAACTGTTGCGCGTCAAGCTGGGCAGCAAGGCAGGCAAAGCAGCTGGACGCATTACCGCTGAAGGCGTGGTGGTGACCAGCATGACGGCCGATGTGGGCGCTTTGCTGGAAGTCAATTGCGAAACCGATTTTGTGACCAAAAATGACAGCTTTCTGGCATTGGCGAATGCGGCTGTGGAGTTGGTGGCCAAGCAAAATCCGGCCGATGTGGCGGCCTTGGGTGCCTTGCCTTATGCACAAGACGGTTTTGGCCCCACATTGGAAGATGTGCGCAAGGGGTTGATTGGCAAGATTGGTGAAAACATGAGTTTTCGTCGTTTCAAGCGTTTTGCGACCGGTGCCAAGCTGGCTTCTTACCTGCATGGAACCCGCATTGGTGTGGTGGTTGAGTACGAAGGTGATGCAACGGCGGCCAAAGATGTGGCCATGCATGTGGCTGCCATGAAGCCTGTGGCATTGTCCAGTGCGGATGTGCCTGCTGAGCTGGTGGCACGTGAGCGTTCTGTGGCTGCTGCGAAAGCGGCTGAGGATGCGGCTGTGGCTACGGCCGCTGGCAAACCCGTCCAGTCGGCTGAAATTGTGTCCAAACGCATTGAAGGAGGGGTGCAGAAATACCTCAAAGAAGTGTCGTTGTTCAACCAGTCGTTTGTTAAAAATGACAAGCAAACTGTGGAACAGATGCTCAAGGTTGCCAATACCACAGTGAAGGCATTCACGCTTTATGTGGTTGGCGAAGGTATTGAGAAGAAGGTGGATGATTTCGCTGCTGAAGTGGCTGCGCAAGTTGCCGCCGCACAGCAAGCCGCCTGATTTTTTGCGCCACGGTTTTTCTTTAACTTCATCATTCCAGGAGCCTCTCATGACAACTGCCAAGCCCGCCTATAAGCGAATTTTGCTGAAGTTGTCGGGTGAGGCATTGATGGGCGATGACCAATTTGGCATCAACCGCGACACCATTGTGCGCATGGTTGATGAAGTGGTGGCCGTGACCAAACTGGGGGTTGAAGTGGCGGTGGTGATCGGTGGGGGCAACATTTTTCGAGGTGTTGCGGGTGGTTCTGTCGGCATGGATCGCGCCACAGCTGATTACATGGGGATGCTGGCCACGGTGATGAATTCGCTGGCGCTGGGTGACACCATGAACAAGGCCGGGTTAACGGCACGGGTGATGTCGGCGATTGCCATCGAGCAGGTGGTGGAGCCCTATGTTCGTCCTAAGGCGCTGCAATACCTTGAAGAAGGTAAAGTTGTGATTTTTGCTGCAGGTACTGGCAATCCATTTTTCACCACGGATACCGCAGCGGCGTTGCGCGGTGCAGAAATCGGGGCCCAAATTGTCCTCAAGGCCACCAAGGTGGACGGGGTTTATACCGCTGATCCGAAAAAAGACCCCAGCGCCACCCGGTATAGCAAAATTTCGTTTGACGAGGCCATTGCGCAAAATCTTGGGATCATGGATGCCACTGCTTTCGCATTGTGCAGGGATCAAAAATTGCCTGTGAAGGTATTTTCAATCTTCAAGCACGGTGCACTCAAGCGCGTGGTCATGGGTGAGGATGAAGGCACCTTGGTGTATGCCTGAGCGTGTCAGAATTCAGCTCGCAGAGTTGTATTGAACGTTGAGTAAGGGGACTGTATGCCGATTGCAGATATCAAAAACAATGCCGAGTCAAAGATGGATCTTTCGATCGAATCTTTCAAACATAACCTGACCAAAATTCGTACCGGGCGGGCGAATCCTGGCATTTTGGACACGGTGCATGTGGACTATTACGGGTCGATGGTTCCGATTGGTCAGGTGGCCAACGTGTCATTGCTCGATTCGCGCACGATCAGTGTCCAGCCTTGGGAAAAAGGCATGGGAGCAAAAATTGAAAAAGCCATCCGCGACAGTGACTTGGGGGTCAATCCCTCGTCCATGGGCGACTTGATTCGTGTACCGATGCCCTTGATGTCAGAAGAACGACGCAAAGAACTGACCAAGTTGGTGCGCAATGAAGGTGAAGCCGCCAAAGTCGCTGTGCGTAACCTGCGCCGTGATGCCAATGAAGCCGTCAAAAAAGTGGTGAAAGACAAACTGGCTTCCGAAGACGAGCAAAAACGCTGCGAAACCGACGTTCAAAAAGTCACTGACAAGCACATTGCGGTCATTGACCAATTGATGGCGGCCAAGGAACAAGACATCATGGCGGTCTGAGCCTGTCATGGCTGAATCGTTTGTGCCGCACCATATTGCCATCGTGATGGATGGCAATGGCCGTTGGGCCAATAAGCGGTTTTTGCCGCGTATAGCAGGGCATAAGCAGGGTGTCGATGCCCTCAAACGCTGTGCCAAGGCCTGTGATGCACGGGGTGTACGGGTGCTGACCGTGTTCGCGTTTTCATCCGAAAACTGGCAACGTCCGACTGACGAAGTCTCTGGGTTGATGGATTTGTTTGCCTTGGCATTGGCGCGGGAAGTGCCACAACTCAAGGCCGATGGTGTTCAACTGCGATTTATTGGTGAACGGCAAGGTTTGTCGGCCAGGGTGCTCAACGGGATCGGCCAGGCTGAAGCAGAAACCTCTGCCAACAGTCGCCTGATTTTGAATGTTTGCTTCAACTATGGTGGGCGCTGGGACATTGTCCAAGCTGCGGCCAAGTTGGTGGAGCAGGGGATGCCCGTTACGGAGCAGCATTTAAGTCGCGTCATGGCACTGGCACATGTGCCCGACCCCGATTTGGTGATTCGCACCGGCGGGGAGTCGCGCATCAGTAATTTTTTGCTCTGGCAATCGGCTTATGCTGAATTTGAATTTGTCGACACCCTCTGGCCTGATTTTGATGCCGCTGCACTGGATGCGGCCATTGCCTCGTATGCGGCGCGCGAGCGGCGTTTTGGTAAGACATCGGCTCAAGTGCGGCAGGTTCATGCTGCGGCCGCACCCGTTTGAACCAGCACCATGCTGAAACAACGCATCATCACCGCATTGCTGCTTTTGGTGGTTTTGTTGCCCGCACTGTTTTACCGCGAACCTTGGCCCTTTAACCTGTTGGCGCTGGTGTTCATTGCCTGTGCTGCCTGGGAGTGGGCCAAGGCCAATGGTGCTCGTCAGGGCTTTTCTCTTGCCATGGGCCTGGTCTGTTGCCTGATTTGTGGCGTGATGTGGTGGGCTGGCTGGGTGCAACAAAGCATGCCAAGACTCTGGTTGTGGGTGGGCTGTGCCTGGGTGTTGGGTGGTGCGCTGATACTGAAGGCGGGTGTAGCGGCTTGGACTACGCATGCACGCTCCATACGGTTGCTGGGTGGTTTGCTGGCGTTGTCATTGGCCTGGCTGGCCATAGCCCAAGCCAAGGTCATAGGGGCGAACTTTTTGTTGTCCGTGTTGGCACTTTCCTGGGTCGCAGATATTTCCGCTTACTTTGCGGGGCGTGCTTGGGGCGGGCGCTGGAGCCGCAGCAAACTCGCGGCTTCCATCAGTCCTGGAAAAAGCTGGGAAGGTGTGTGGGGGGGCATGGTCGGTGTCGTGTTGTTGGCCTGTGCCTGGCGTTATGTGGATGCGCTTATGGCAGCTACTGTGCCCAGTTTGTACACCCATATAAGTGATAAAAGTTTCTTCCTGTTGATCATTGCCTGCGTGTTCATGTCGGCCATGAGTGTGGTTGGTGATTTGATTGAATCGCTGGTCAAGCGCAGTGCCGGCATCAAAGACAGCAGCGGTTTGTTACCAGGTCATGGTGGGGTGTTGGATCGGGTGGATGCTTTGCTGCCCACGTTGCCGCTCGCCATGATGTTGTATTCGTTATAAGGTCACCCTATCCATGCCCATTTCAGTACAGCCTCAACGTGTGGCCATTTTGGGATCGACTGGCTCGATCGGAGTCAACACGCTGGAGGTGATTGCGCTTCACCCCGAACGTTATCAAGTATTTGCGTTGACGGCTTCTACCCAGGTCGAAAAGCTGCTGGCCCAATGTGTGCAGTTCAAACCGGCATTTGCCGTCATGGCGAGTGCGCCACATGCGCGTGAGTTGGCGCAAAAATGTCATGACTTGGGACTTTCAACCCGTGTTTTGTCCGGTGCTTTGGCCATTGAAGACATGGCCCGGCATGAGTCTGTGGATGCCGTCATGGCCGCCATTGTGGGCGCTGCCGGCTTGGCTTCCTGCCTGGCCGCGGCACGCGCCGGCAAGCACCTGTTGTTGGCCAACAAGGAAGCGTTGGTGGTGGGGGGGGATTATTTTTTACAGGCGGTGCAATCCGGTGGTGCCAAGTTGCTACCGATTGACAGCGAGCATTCTGCCGTGTTTCAGTCCCTGCCCGATGACGCAGCGACTTGGCCGGCACACATTGACAAAATCATTCTGACGGCATCAGGCGGACCGTTTCGTCGTCATGACCCCGCTACCTTTGCCACCATCACCCCCGAACAGGCCTGCGCGCACCCTAATTGGGTGATGGGGCGAAAAATTTCGGTGGACTCGGCCACCATGATGAACAAAGCTTTGGAGGTGATTGAAGCGCGCTATCTCTTTGGCGTGGCTCCAAGGCGCATTGACGTGGTGATTCATCCGCAAAGCGTGATCCATTCCATGGTGCAGTACCGGGATCATTCAGTCATTGCCCAACTGGGCACGCCCGACATGAAAGTGCCGATTGCCTATGGCTTGTCCTGGCCTGATCGCATGACTTCAGGCGCATCTGCGCTGGACTTCAAAAGCATGGCTGATTTGTCGTTTGAATCGATTCATGACCATGGTCATGCGCAACGCTTTCCTGGCTTGGCTTTGGCTTGGTCGGTGCTGGACGCTGC
>JBGSRY010000102.1:0-4346 GCA_041737325.1 Rhodoferax sp.
GTGGTCGGGATGTGGCTGGCTGATTTGCCCGGCGCGGCCGTGCCGTTGTGGCAGCTGGCGCAGTTGGTGGCAGCCGTGAAGGTGCTGTGGTCAACCTTGGCTCCGCTCCAGGTGCTGGTGGATTTGTGGCAGCTCTCGCAGGCGGCGGTGGTCGCGAGGTGACCCGCAGACTTGCCCGTGGCCGTTGCACCATTGTGGCAGCTGGCGCAATTGGTAGATACCGACACATTCACATGCAACTTGGCAGGCAGCCAGCTGGAAAAACCACTTTTATGACATGAGGTGCAGTTGGCGGTGGTTGCGACATGGTTTGCTGATTTGCCTGATGCCGTTGTGCCGTTGTGGCAGCTGGCGCAGTTGGTCGCCGGTGTAAATGCGCTGTGATCCATACGTTTGGCCGGCAGCCAGCCGGTGGTTCCATGGCAACTGTCGCATGAAGCTTGTGTAGGCCAGTGGGTAGCAGACTTGCCCGGTGCGGTCATGCCGTTATGGCAAGTTGCACAGGAACCTGTGACCACTCCAACGTGGTTAAACCGGGCCCCACTGAACGTTTGCGATGAGTGACAAGTTTCACAGCCAGCCGTGGTAGGAATGTGCTGCTGCGGCTTCACCGTGTTGTTCAGCGACACCCGCGAACCACTGCTGTGGCAAGTCGCGCAGTCACGCGGTGTGCCTTTGAACACGCCACTCACGTGACAGGACTCACAACGCGCTGTGGTGTGCACCCCAGTCAAGGCAAAGCCGGTCTTCAAGTGATCAAAGTTACGGCTTACGCCCTGTCCCATGACAACGCTGGCAAACAAGGTAAAAAACAGGGCCACGCATCCCCGGCGCGCAAGGTGTGAATATTTATTTATAAAGCTCATCATCAAAACGCTCCTTCTCGGTTCACTGACACCAACGCACCACTCAAACGCCGTTGAAATTTTTTCCAGTTTTCGGTGGTGTGACACTGCTCACAACGTACCCCGAACTGTCCTTCATGCACATCTTGCGATTGATGGCACGACCAACAATTGCTTCCAACAGCTGCTGCATCTTTTCCAGCTGGCGCTTTTTGCTGGTGGCAACTTTCACACTTCACTTTGCTGTGTGCGCCGTCAAGCACATACTTGGCCCGCTTGCCATGGTTAAAGTCCCACAACTTCCAGGATCTGGCGTTGTGGCAACTGGCGCAGTTCACGCCAAATTTTTGCGCGTGTTTGTCTTCTTTTTTATGACAGGCATAGCAGTCGCGAGCGGCATCCTTGAAGCGAGGTGTCAGGTGGCAGCTGACGCACGTAGCCACAATGTGCCGCCCAGTCAGGGGGAACCGTGTTAGCGCATGGTTGAATTTGCCGACTTTCCAGGTACTGTCGTTGTGGCACGTTTCACAGGCCTTGCCTAATTGGCCCTCATGCTTGTCCACTTTCGCGTGGCAGCTGAAACAATCAAGCGGCGTTTTGCGAAAGCTCTGCACATCTTTATGACAAGCTGTGCACTTGAGTTTGGTTTCGGCATGGGCGTTACGCAATACAAAGCGCGTTTTGTCATGCATGAACAAACCCTTGGTGGTCTTCCAGTCACGCTCTATATGACACTGCGAACAGCTGCTGCCCAGGGTGGCATTGTGCTTGTCATCTTTTTTGTGGCAACTGATGCAATCCTTGGGTGCTTCCTTGAACAAGGCACTCTTATGGCACTCTTTGCAATCGACCTTGCTGTGTTTGCCTAGCAGCGGAAAACTGCTCTTGTCGTGGTCAAAGCGGGCCGGCTCTTTCCAACTGCGCTCACTGTGGCAACTGGCACAATCTCGACCCAAAGTGTCTTTGTGCTTGTCGTCTTTGCTATGGCAAGCATAGCAATCCTGGCTCAGTTTGGTCTTGTACAACGGCTCTTTGTGGCAGGCCACACAAGTGGTCGTCAGGTGCTTGCCGCGCAGCGCGTACTTGGTATCCAGGTCATGGTTGAACAGGGCCGGTTTCCAGGCTTTGACACCGTGACAAGACTCACATTTTTCACCGAAATGACTTTTGTGCCCTTTGGTACTGTCATCGTCCTTGCGGTGACAACTCACACAAGCACGCGGCGTGTCTTTGTATTGGTTGCCTTTGTGGCAATCTGCACATTTCGCATCCACGTGTTTGCCCAGCAATTGAAATTTGGTGGTGCTGTGGTCAAAACGCGCTTCTTTCCAGTTATTTTCGGTATGGCAACTGGCACATTTGGGGCCCAATGACCCTTTGTGGGTATCGTCTTTTTTATGGCAACTGTCACACTGCAAAGCCGCCTCACGGAATTTTTTGCCAGCCACGTGGCACTTGTCACATGCCAACGGCTGGTGCTTGCCTTTGAGTTGAAAATCAGTCTGAGAATGGTCAAACTTGTTGTGGTCAAACTTGGCAATAGCCTCCTCGCGCCCTTTGTGATCCGTATGGCAAACGCTGCAAGCCTGGGGCTTGAGCGTGCCATGAAACCCGGTCTTGGCCCGCATATCAGCGCCCACCGGCTTGTGACAATCGGCACACAAACCTGACTGCCCCTTGCGGTCGAATTTGATGTGGCATTGCTTGCAATCGTTTTCCAGCTTGACATGCCCCTGAATCAACAAACCAGGGGCCAAAATCGATTCGATGCCCTGCGCCATCCCTGGCACTGGCGCGAGCCAAGCTGCCAACAAAAGCCAATGGCAGAGGGTGACTCTGCAGCATTGAAGAAGGGGTAAAAGCCGACATGACATCAATCCAAACATCCTGTCAGTACATATGAACGGCAAAGACATGAACCACGGCACTGATCAACATCAGATACACAAAAGGAATGTGGACGACATGCCATAACGAAAAAAACCGTGCATAAGCCGTAAATTGAGCCACCCGGGTGACCGCCCCCAAGTACTGGCTTACCAGTTTCCTGGCGTGTTTGTCACGTCGGCGCAGATCACGTTGGGACCAGCCGTCACGCTTGGCCAAAGTCTTCAAAACACCGCTCATCTCGGCCGCGCAGTGGCGGTACACCCACCACTGGTGCAGCGGCAGCCAAAACACTTGCCGCACGTAAGCCAGCCAACCCGCCTGCGCATTGAGTTCTGTTTTGGAGAAATGCACCAGTGCCGCTTCAACCCGTGGCGCAAAAGAAAGCTTGGATCGAGCCTCTGCCTGCTCCAAACCCGCGCTCACCTGCAATTCATCCAGGCCGGCTTTTTCACCGTGCAAGCCACGGTTGACCCTGGCGTAAATGAAACGCCCCACCACCCCGCTGCCTGCCACCGCCAGCATGCTGTACATGGCCACCGCTGCATTCAAAGAACCCACACGGAAGGTTGAATGCAAAAGAATCAAAACCGGCCCCCCCACACCCAAACACATGTGCACCACAAACCACCACTTCACCCGCCCCCATTGGCGGGCAAAACTGAAATGTTTGCGCAGCGGGTAGCTAAAGAGCAACAGCATCATGATCCCACCGGTCACACCAATCCAGTAGCCCACATCGTCACCAGCCTTGAAATACGCCATTTGGCTAAAAACCCAGGCCGCCAACACCAAGACTGCAATCAACAAGTACACCGCCACATCCGTCGGCAGCGACGTGCGAAACGGCTCCTCTGGGGTCAAGCCGGCATCCACCTGCAGGATGGAGTCATGAAAGTCAGGCAGGTCTGCCTTGCCCAAGCCCAGACGGGAGGCGTTTTCTGCATGCAAACTCATAGCAAAAGACATGGTGAATCAACCGGTTAAAGAGGTGCGTTTCGGAGTCCTTCAAGGATAGTCGGCTTGACCACCAAATGGCTGCGATGTGCCGGTAACCACGTGTAAGTAAGAGCAAGCCGGGATACAAAATTCAAATAAAAAAGCCGCTGTTTTGCAGCGGCTTTTGACGGTGACATTTCAGAAAAATCTGTTTGTTTTCAAGCTACTCCATGGGTTCTGAACCATGCCAAGGCACGCGCAAATCCATCCGCGGCAGGCGCTGGACGATAACTGGGGCGGTAATCGGCATGGAACGCATGGGGGGCATCGCGGTAGACCACAAATTCCGAGGCCTTTGCTGCCGTATTGCCCCTGGAGCCAGCCGCTTCAAGCGCCTCTTTCATCTGGTTGATGGTGGTCAGGGGAATGCCCCGGTCTTCGCCGCCATAAAGCCCGAGCACCGGGGCTTTCAACCCCGCAGCCAGGTCCAGCGGGTGTTGGGGCGTGAGGGCCGATGGCGTTCCCACCAGGCGACCATACCAAGCCACAGCAGCCTTGATGTGCGCACTTTGCTCGGCATAAAGCCAGGTGATACGGCCACCCCAGCAAAAGCCGGTGATACCCACTTTTTTCAGATCTCCTCCATGTGCACCCGCCCACTGCACCGCGCCGTCA
>JBGSRY010000114.1:0-42268 GCA_041737325.1 Rhodoferax sp.
TGGGTGGTGCTGATGCTGCGTTCGACACGCTCAAAGAGTTGCAAACGGCCATTTTGGATGACCAGACCGGCATTGCTGCGCTGCTCGCCGCTGTCGACAAGCGGGTGCGCTTTGATGCGGCGCAATCCCTGACTGCCACAGAGCAGGAGCAGGCCCGTCAGAACATCGGTGCGGTCTCCGTTCTGGACATCGGCAATGCGGATACCGACTTTGTGGCGGCATTTGAAGCTGCGCTGCAGGCCTGATCGTTGATGAACCTGGCCCAACATATCACCGAATTGGCGCAGCGCCTGGCTCTTGAACTCAAGACCCGCATCACTGCAGATCACCCTGGGGTTGCAAAAGCCTGGGTGTGCTTCGGGGTGGTTGGAACTGGCAGCAAAGCCTCGGTGGTGGTTCGGGCTGGGTTCAATGTTCATAGCGTCACCCGCACAAGCACTGGCAAATTCCGGGTGACGTTTTTGAGCCCCATGCCAGATGCCAATTACTGCTGGCAGGCGTTCACACGCAATGCGGGCAACCAATCGTCCATGAAACACGCTGGCGCACGCGCCACCGCAGAAGCCAAGACCACCCAGTTTGTGGAGGTCGTCTGTACCACCTCAAACGGCACCTTGACCGACACCACCGAGATGAACCTGACCGTCTGGCGCTGATGCCCGAACAGAAAACAAACACCATGTCCTTCTCACAAACCCAACTCGAAGTCTTGCAGACGGCACTCACACAAGGCGAACGTCGTGTCTCCTTCGGCGACAAGACCGTCGAATACCGCTCTGTTGACGAACTCCGCCAAGCTATTCGCGAGGTCAAGCGAGGGCTGTCAGAGCAAGCCGCATCAACTGGCATGTGGCCCGGCGCGCCGCGTCAGATTCGCGTGACCACATCCAAGGGCTTCTGATGACTTGGTACACAAAAATTCGAAGCCTGTTTGGCCAGATTGGTCAGGGACCCGTACATGAGGCAGCAGGCCGTGGCAGACGCGCACAGGCCTGGATGCCCGGCAACCCGGGCGCTGTGTCGGCGCTGCTTGCCACCAATTCCGAACTGCGCACCAAAAGCCGCGATCTGGTGCGGCGCAACGCCTGGGCGCAGTCTGGCATTGAGGCTTTTGTGGCCAATGCAGTCGGCACCGGCATCAAGCCACAAAGTCTGGCCGGTGACGACACGTTCAAGGCGGCAGTGCAGACGCTGTGGCGCGATTGGGTAGAGGAAGCCGATGCGGCAGGCCAGACAGACTTCTATGGTTTGCAAGCCTTGGCTTGTCGGGCCATGCTGGAGGGCGGTGAGTGCCTGATCCGGCTGCGACCGCGCCGACCGGAAGATGGGCTGAGTGTGCCGCTGCAACTCCAGCTGATTGAGCCAGAGCACCTGCCGCTGAATCTCAACATCGATCTCGATTCTGGCAATGTGGTTCGTTCGGGCATCGAATTCGATGGCGTTGGCAGGCGCGTGGCGTACCACTTGTACCGTTCCCACCCCGAGGATGGCAGGCTGGCACCCATGTCCGGCCAGGGTGGTCTGGAGACGGTGCGCATCGATGCCAGTGAAATCATCCACCTGTACAAGGTGTTGCGCCCGGGTCAGATACGGGGCGAGCCGTGGCTTTCACGCGCCCTGGTCAAGCTCAATGAACTCGACCAGTACGACGATGCTGAACTAGTGCGCAAGAAGACCGCCGCCATGTTCGCAGGCTTTGTCACCCGCCAAAGCGTGGAGGACAACCTGCTGGGCGAAGGTCTGCCCGATGGCAACGGTGTGTCGCTGGCGGGTCTTGAGCCCGGCACCATGCAGATTCTTGAGCCCGGTGAAGACATCAAGTTCTCCGACCCGGCCGATGTGGGTGGCTCCTACGGTGAATTCCTGCGCGCCCAGTTTCGGGCAGTGGCAGCGGCCATCGGCATCACCTATGAGCAACTCACCGGCGACCTCTCGGGTGTGAACTATTCCAGCATTCGCGCGGGAATGTTGGAATTCAGGCGGCGATGCGAGATGGTGCAGCACGGCGTGCTGGTTCATCAGATGTGTCGCCCGGTGTGGGCCGCATGGATGAAGCAGGCCGTGCTCAGTGGCGCATTGCAGGCTCCAGGCTTTGCTCGGGGCGGCAACGCAAAGCGGCGGCAATACCTCGCAGCCAAGTGGATTCCGCAGGGCTGGCAGTGGGTGGACCCCGAGAAAGAGTTCAAAGCCATGCTGCTGGCGATTCGCTCCGGGCTGATGAGTCGGTCTGAGGCGATTTCGGCTTTTGGCTATGACGCAGAGGATGTTGACCGAGAAATCGCTGCTGACAACCAGCGCGCCGATGACCTGGGTCTGATTTTTGACTCCGACCCTAGGCGCACCTCCAAAGACGGTGGCAGCGCCGAGCCCAACAGCCAAGCAGTTCGGTCAGCCAAGGACCAAAACACTCAAGCCAGCGATCAGTCCAGCGACCCCGCCACGGCTGACGCTTAAAGGATTTCCATGAACCTGTTACCGCATTTGGCGGCACGCCTGTTTGGTGCGCCGCTGCTTATCCATCGCCCAAAACTTGATGTCATCCTGTCCGTGCTGGGCTCGCGCGTCGGGTTGGCCGATTTGTCCGCACCGACTGGCTTTGTCCAGCCTGATCGAAGCGCTGCCCTGGCAGATACCGGCGCTGCTCATTCAGGTATTGCTGTGATCCCCATTTATGGCACGTTGGTGCGGCGCACCCAGGGGCTTGAAGCGCAATCTGGGCTGACCAGCTATGCCGGAATTGCCTTGGCACTGGATACAGCACTGGCCGACCCGAGCGTTGCTGCCATCCTACTTGACATCGACTCACCCGGAGGCGAATCCTCTGGCGTGTTTGATCTGGCCGACCGGATTCGTGCGGCCACGGCCATCAAACCGGTCTGGGCGGTTGCCAACGACATGGCGTTTTCCGCAGCCTACGCGCTGGGCAGTGCCGCCAGCCGCCTGATCGTCTCGCGCACGGGCGGTGTGGGCTCCATTGGCGTGATTGCCATGCACGTTGACCAGTCGGTCAAAGACCAGCAAGACGGTATTGCCTACACCGCCGTGTTTGCCGGTGATCGAAAAAACGATCTCAACCCGCACGCACCCATTTCGGGCGAAGCACACATTTTTTTGCAGGGTGAAGTCAATCGCATTTATGACCTGTTCGCCACGACGGTGGCCAAACACCGGGGCATGGGCGTGAACACCATCAAAAGCACCCAAGCCGCCCTTTACTTTGGCGCAGACGCGGTGGCTTCTGGTCTGGCGGATGACGTGGGAACGCTCGATGACGCGATCAAGCAGATCAATTCCATGCTGACTCCACCAGTTCCCTCGCTCTCCCGACTGCTTCTCCGTCAAACCCTCCCTGAAACCTCACCTGAAAAGGAAATTCCCATGACGCAATCCGTCCAACCCACTCCTGTGCTCGCCCAAACTGGTATCAATACCACATCTGCCGCCACGTCGGCCGCCACTTCACCCGCCGACTCCGTGTTTGCGGTTTCTGATGCGATTGAAGTCGCGCAAAGCTGCACGCTGGCTGGACGCACCGACTTGATCGCTGGCTTTTTGGAGGCCAAAGTGGCACCCGCTCAGGTGCGCAGCCAGTTGCTCACGGCAATGGCTCAGCAATCCACGGAAATCGTCAGCCGCATCGACCCGAATGCTGCACACCGCCAGGAAATGGCGACAACCAACCCTGCTTCGCCTGACAACCCGCTGATTGCCGCCGTCAAAGCCCGAATCGGTGCTCGCTAAATCCCACCTGACCGCCTCACTAATAGGAGAACTCCATGGCTGAAATCAAACAAACCCTCAATCTGGGCGACTTGCTCAAGTACGAAGACGAAGGCTTTTACTCGCGCGACCGCGCCACCCTGACTGCTGGCCAAACCCTGGTACTTGGCACCGTACTTGGGCTGGTGACCGCCACCGGCAAGGTCAAACAACTTGATCCAAGTGCCACCGATGGCAGCCAACTCGCCTGTGGTGTGTTGTTGCAGGACTGCGATGCCTACTTGGTGGACCGGGACGACGCACTGATGCTGGCGCGCCATGGCGCGGTGGCCCAACACGCACTCACCTGGCCTGCGGCCATCACCGTGGCAGAGCGCGATGCAGCAGTGGCCCAACTCAAGACCGTGGGCATTCTGGTGCGCCAAAGCGCCTGATATCCGCTTTGATCTGCAAGCCAATTCGCCCCACTCATCCCACTTTTTGAAGGAAAGCCATCATGGCCATCAACAACCCGTTTCTCAATCCTGCTTTTTCAATGGCATCGCTGACAGCCGCGATCAACCTGCTGCCCAACCGCTACGACCGACTCGACCAGTTGGGTCTTTTTGCCGCCAAGCCGGTGCGCACCCGCACCATCGTGCTGGAGGAAAAGGCCGGTGTGCTCAATTTGCTGCCCAGCCTGCCTGTGGGCTCACCTGGCACGGTCGGTATTCGGGGCAAACGCACGCTGCGCAGCTTTGTGATCCCGCACATCCCGCACGATGACGTGGTGCTGCCTGAAGAAGTCTCTGGCCTGCGCTCCTTCGGTACCGAGAACGAATTTGCCTCCATTGCAGCGGTGCTGGCCGAGCACTTGGACAACATGCGCACCAAGCATGCGGCCACCCTGGAGTACCTGCGCATGGGCGCTTTGAAAGGCATCGTGCTCGACGCGGATGGCCGGGTTCTGGTGAATCTGTACGACGAATTCAAGATTACGCCCAAAACCATCAGCTTCAAACTCAACGTTGACACCACCAACGTGCTGGAAAAGTGTCTCGATCTCAAGCGCTACCTCGGCAAAAGCCTGATGGGTGAGCGCATGAGCAGCGTGCAGTGCTTGGTCTCGCCCGAGTTCTTCACCAAGCTCGTGACCCACCCCAGCGTGGTCGATGCGTACCGGCTGTTCAACGAGAGCCAGATTCTGCGCTCCGACATGCGCTCGGGCTTCCCGTTTGCAGGGGTCACCTTTGAGGAATACGCCGGTGAAGCCAGCGTGCCCGATGGCTCCGGTGGCTGGGTGACCAAACCGTACATCGAAGCGGGCGAAGCGCATGCGTTCCCGCTGGGCACGATTGACACTTTTGCCACCTACTTTGCACCGGCTGACTTCAACGAGACGGTCAACACGCTGGGCCAGCCGATTTATGCCAAGCAGGCACCGCGCCATTTTGAGCGTGGCACGGACTTGCACACCCAAAGCAACCCGCTGCCCCTGTGCCAGCGTCCAGCCCTGTTGGTGCGCCTGACCGCGACGTGATCGGGTTAAACGCATGACGACACTGGTCGAAAAAATCTATCTGGCCGCTGCCAACGTCGGGTTTCTCAAGATCTGCGTCTGGCAACCCAGCGATGGCGGTACAGCGCAAACGCATTCGGTCGGGTTTTCTGCACCTGACCAAGACGTGCTCTCAGGGCTTGGTGTCAGCACTGAATTCGAGATGACCTACCCGAACTCTTGCTTTGTGGGGCTCAAATCCCGCGAACCAGTGCAGATTGAGGGTGTCGCGTATCAGGTGCGAGAAGTCACGGCCGTGGGCGATGGCTCTGAGGTGCGCGCCAAGCTGATGCGGGTGTAAATCCCATGGCAGCGAACTCCATTCGTGAACGGATTTTGCAGGCGCTGGTGGCGCGGTTGAACCCGGTGGCCATGGATCAGGCCGCCACTGTGTGGCGCACGCCCAGTGTTGCCATCACCCGCGATCAGTGCCCAGCCCTGGTGGTGTTTCCTGAGAGCGAGTCACTTGCGGAGCGCGCCAACGACCGGGTCACCCGCGAGTTGACAGTACGCATCACCGCTCTGGCGCGTGCCGTGCCGCCAGTAATTCCAGAAACCCAAGCTGATGCCTTGCTCTGCGCGGCGCATACCGCCCTGATGAGTGACGTCAACCTGGGCGGTCTGGCGCTCGGCGTGCGGGAAGTCGAGTCCGAATGGGAAGTGGATGACGCTGACGGCGTTGCTGCCAGCACATCTGCTCGCTACCAGATCACCTACCGCACCCTGATTGCAGACATCTCCATCCAAGCCTGAATCAATTTTTCATTTTCTGTTTATTTATTCCAACGTTAAGGATCCCAAACCATGAGTACCTATGCATCATTCCAGGGTCGTGTTTACCTCGGCAAACGTGACGTGGAAGGCAACCCCATCGAGGTTCGCTCACCCGGCAATGTCGCCGAGTTGAAACTCTCGCTCAAAACCGACGTGCTGGAGCACTATGAGAGCCAGACAGGTCAGCGCACGCTGGATCACCGCATGGTCAAGCAAAAGTCGGCCACGGTGAATCTGACCATTGAAGAGTTCACCAAAGAAAACCTGGCGCTGGCGTTGTACGGCAACTACGTGGTCGGCACGCCCGGCACCGTGACCAATGAGCCATTGGCGGGCGCGTCACCTTTGGTGGGTGAGCGCTATTTCCTGGCTCACCCCAAGGTGGCCAGCCTGGTGATTCTGGACAGCAGCGCCACACCCGCAACACTTGTCGAAGGGGTGGACTACACGGTCGATAAAGACTTTGGAGCGATCCAGTTGCTGCGTCTGAACGATGGCGGCACACCTGCCGTGGCCTACGCCGCACCCTTGAAGGCCAGCTACGCCTTCGGTGTCACCACCGAGATCGGCATCTTCACGCAACCGCTGCCAGAGCGTTTCCTTCGGCTGGAGGGCATCAACACCGCCGACGGTAATGCAAAGGTCTTGGTGGAGTTGTACCGGGTGGCGTTTGATCCCTTGAAGGAAATCTCGTTCATCTCGAACGAATACAACAAGTTCGAGATGGAAGGCTCGCTCTTGGCTGACTCCAGCAAACCGTTCGATGCAACGCTGGGCCAGTTCGGCCGCATTGTCCAAATCTGAAAGGTGCGTCATGACTGACTTGGAAAAACTCATTCCCCAGGACACACTGGTGCAGGTGGCAGGCGAAACCATTGCGATCTCCCCCCTCAAGGTGGGCCAGTTGCCTGCTTTCCTGCGGGTGATCTCACCCGTGATGGCGCAGTTGGGCCAACCGCAAATCAACTGGCTGGCGCTGTTTGGCGAGCGTGGTGACGATTTGTTGAACGCCATTGGCATCGCAGTCAAAAAACCGCGCGAGTGGGTGGACGACCTCGCAGCGGATGACGCGTTGCTGCTGGCAGCCAAGGTGATGGAGATCAACGCTGATTTTTTTACCCGAACGGTGATTCCCAAACTCGACGGTCTGTTCAGTCTGGGCAAGGGAATTCAAGCAGCCAACACTGGTTCGACCTCACCCAGCGCCTGATCGGGCACGGCCACCGGCTGCCCGACATCCTGGACTACACGCTGGCGCAGTTGAAGGGTTTTGCTGCTGCCATCTCTCGCTTGGACAGCGCGCGTGATGCCCAACTCCTGTCCCTGATCGCCATTGGTAGCAGGGGCGACTCCAAGAACCTCGATCAAACGCTTGAACGTCTGACCACAGCATCAACCTCGTCATGAAAATCTCCATCCGAATCGACAGCGCCGCAGCTCAAGCCCAACTGCGCCGATGGGGTGGAGAGTTTCGTGACAAGGTCAAAAAGGCGGTAGCCAAGGCCATGGCGAAAGAGGCTATTGCGATCAAGACAGACGTGCGCGATCAGGTGGCCAGCCAACTGACGGTGGTCAAAAAGACCTTCCTCAAGGGGTTCTCCGCCTACGTGATCGACAAAGACCCCAGTCGCCTGCCTGCGCTCTACGTGGGCTCGCGCATCCCATGGGTCGGCATGCACGAAAAAGGAGGTGTCATCTCTGCAAAGATGCTGATCCCACTGCATGGCCGGGTTGGCCGCAAGCGCTTCAAGGCGCAAATTGCCGAACTCATGCGGGGCGGCAACGCCTACTTCATCAAAAACGCCAAGGGCAACGTGGTGTTGATGGCCGAGAACATCAAAGAGCACGACCGACCTTTGGCTGGATTTAAACGCCGGTACCGAAAAGCAGAAGGTATCAAGCGTTTGAAGCGCGGTGCGGATATCCCGATAGCGGTGCTCGTTCCCCGCGTCATGCTCAAAAAGCGACTTGATATTGAGCGACTGGTGGTGCGGCGCATCCCAAGACTGGCAGCAAGCATCGAACAACAAATCCGCACGGTCGGATGACCCTCAAATATTGAACTAACCCATGGCCAACAATCGCATCGCCGTTTTAGTCGCCCTTGAAGGTGCCGATGAAGGGCTCAAACGCGCCCTGAATTCGGCCCAGCAAAGCCTGGGTGAGTTGGCATCGACGGCCAAGACCGCTGGCGACAAGGCCGCGCGCGGAATGGCCGAGGTCAAAGCAGGCATGTCGGCGTTTGGCGATCAGGTAGCCACTGCCAAGACGCAGTTGTTGGCGTTTCTGTCGATCAACTGGGCGGCAGGCAAGGTGCAAGAGATCGTCCAGATCGCCGACGCGTGGAACATGATGTCAGCCAGGCTGAAGCTGGCCACCATCGGCCACAACGAATTCGCCACGGCACAAAAGGCACTGTTCGACATTGCCCAGCGTATTGGTGTGCCCATTCAGGAAACGACCACGCTGTACGGCAAGTTGCAGCAAGCGGTGCGCATGTTGGGTGGTGAGCAAAAGGACGCTTTGAGCATTACCGAGAGCATTTCGCAGGCCCTGCGGATCTCCGGTGCGTCGGCCACAGAAGCCCAGTCCTCGCTCCTGCAGTTTGGTCAGGCCCTGGCCTCTGGCGTGCTGCGCGGCGAAGAATTCAACTCCGTTGTCGAAAACAGCCCCCGCTTGGCGCAGGCTCTGGCCGACGGTTTGAATGTGCCCATTGGCCGCCTGCGCAAACTCGCCGAAGAGGGGCGACTAACTGCTGATGTGGTGGTCAATGCACTCTTGTCGCAAAAGGACAAGCTGGCAGCCGAGTACACCCAATTGCCCCAAACGGTAAGCCAAGCCTTTCAGCGGCTGCAAAACGCCTTCGGCCAGTGGGTTTCCCAAGTGGATGCGTCAACCGGCATCACCAAGAAGCTGGCAGACGCGATGACGTGGCTGGCCACCAATTTGCAAACAGTGATGCAGTGGCTTAAAACCATCGCTGAAGTGGGCTTGTCGGTCCTGATCTACCGTTTGATTCCGGCGCTGATCACCGCGTGGCAGACCGCAGGCGCAGCAGCCGTGACGGCCGCCACCGCTACCTCGGCGGCCTGGGCCACGGCCAACTTGTCGGTCACAGCCGCCGTACAGAGCTTGGGCTTGCTCAAAACCGCCTTCGCCGTGCTCGGTGCGTTTGTGGTCGGCTGGGAGATCGGTACCTGGTTGTCCGAGAAATTCGAGATCGTCCGCAAGGCGGGCATCTTCATGGTCGAGATCCTGATCAAGGCCGTTGAGCAGTTGCAGTACCGGTGGGAAGCGTTTGCAGCCATCTTCACCAACGACACGATTGATGCCGCCACCAAGCGGCACGAGTCACGTCTGGCAGAGATGAACCAGATCTTTGCCCAGATGTATGCCGACGCCACCAAGGGCTCTGACGCTGCCAAAGGCGCGATGACGACGGTGGCCAACACGGCAGAGGAAATTGCCAGACGACTTGAAGCTGTCCGGCAAGGCACACAGGAAGCCGTTGGCCGTGGTGTCGAAGCGGTCCATGCAGCGGTCGAGAAACTCAAATCCCGTCTGGGCGAGGTGGAGCAGGCAGTCTCCAAAGCCAATGGGGTCGTGACGGATGCGACTGCCAAAATGGCCGAGGCCTACAAGGGACTCACCGGCGTGGTGGAGGTCAATCTGCAAAAGCAGGTCGATGCCGTCAAGGCCAGATACCAGCAGGAACAAACCGCGCTGGACTTGTCCAAGGCTTCTGAGTCAGCGCTGATCGCCAAATCGACCCAGTTGTTGCTTGAGGCCTTGACCCAGCAGACAACGCTGCGCCGCCAGGCCACCACGGACACCCTCAAACTCATTGATGAAGAGTCTGCGGCCCGCATCGCGGCGGCGGCCCGCCAGGGTTTGACCGAGGCGGAGCGCAGCGCCAACGTAACCCGGGTAGAAAACGAGATTCTGGCCACCAAGCGCCAGACCATGACGCAGGCGGCTGCCGAGTACGCGGCGCACATCAACGCTTTGAACGCCGAGGCCAACCGGCATTTGGCTGAAATCCAGCGCATCGAGGAGGCCAAACGCCAGCTGACCATGACGACGGAAGAACGCATTCGCGATATCCGCCGTCAGGGGATGACCGAATTCGAGGCCACCGAAGATCGTAAACGCCAGGTCGTCGAGTTGCAAACCAAGGCGCGTGAGGCGCTGGCCAACGGTGAGTTTGAGCAGGCACGGCAATTCGCGCAAAAGGCCATGGATTTTGCTGCCCAGGTGGCCAGCACCCAAACGTCGGAAGCCAAGAAGGCGCAAGAGGCCAAGAAGGTCTCCGAAGGCGCCCACTCCCAGGTTGTTGCGTTGGAGGCGCAGGCGCGCGAGGCCTCTCGCAAGCAGGAGTACGACAAGGCAGCCGACCTGATGCGTCAAGCAGACACCTTGCGCGCCGAACTGGCGCAAAAGACCAAGGAATCGGACGCGGCCATTACCCAGGGTAAGGAAGGCGTCAATCGGTCCATTCAGGATATCCGCGCGTCTGAGGACATCCTCAACAAAACCCTGGATGCACAAGCCCAGGCCCACCAAAAAGCAGCCCAGGCAGCGGTGTCCGCTCGTGAGCAGATCAAGCAGACTTTGAGCGATACCGAAGCCCAGATTGACCAGATCACGAACAAGCTCAAAGATGGTTTGAAAGTCACGCTGGATGCCGACACCAGCCGTTTTGACAAAGCCATTGCTGACTTGGACAAGGCTCTGGCCGAGAAAGAACGACTCCTTCCCATCAAAGCCGATCTTGAGCAGGCGCGAAAGCAGTTGCAGGAATTCGAGCAATTGCTGAAAGATGGAAAAACCCTGCCAGTGGGAGCGGACGTGACCCAGGCCAAACAGGCCTTGGACAAGCTGACTGCCTATGCCAAAGAGAACTCGTTGCTGGAGTTGCGGGTCACGACGGAAAAGGCCCAGGCATCCATTACCAACGTTGAGGGAATGATTAAAGCGCTGGACCGTATTCGCACGGAGTCCCAACACAGCGTGAGCACCAATGCAGACGCTGCAAAAGGACAGATTCAGAGCCTCAATGGCATGAATACGTCCAGCACCCACACGATCTATGTGACCAAGGTGGAAACCAATGCCACGGGCGGACTGGCTGGTGCTGGAATCGGCCGCTTTGCAGATGGTGGATCCGTGCCCTCACCACTTGGTGCGGCATTTACCCGCATGAGCGGTGGCTCGGTTCCGGGCTCGGGTGACCAAGACACGGTGCCACGCACGCTGGACGCAGGCGCGTTTGTGCTGCGCAAGGCGGCGGTACGCAAATACGGAAGCAATGTCCTCTCGAAACTTGCCAATGGTGTCGCACGTTTTGCCACGGGTGGCTCGGTGACACCAACGGGTCCGGCCCCCATCAAGCACAACCGCGATGCGTTCGAGGCGCAAAAGATGATCGAGCTGGGCTTGCAAGGCATGCGCGAGTACACATCGTGGCTCAGAGGTCACTATGGGACGTCGCTGAGTATCGACATGGAGTGGCAAACCATGAAGTCTTACGGCCAGCAGGCGGCGACCGACCGCCAGACACTCGAATCGCTGCCAAATCGGGCGCAGCTCACCGCGAATGAAAAACAAAAGCTGGACGCCATCAAACAGACCTGGCGCAATGCGATGGCGCAGCCGCTGGTGTACGGCAAAGACCTGGAGCGCGAGCTGATGGACTACATGGAACAACACCAGGGTGAGTTCTTCCGGGGCGGTGGGGTGGCCAAATCCGACAGTGTTCCCGCCATGCTGACACCCGGCGAGTACGTGGTCAATCGCACAGCGGTATCCAAATTTGGCGCTGGCTTCTTTGAGTCACTGAACAACCTCTCCATGCCTGCACAGACACTGGCCAAAGGGGTTCAAGGATTCGCTACGGGTGGTTTGGTCAGCGGCGCTATGGCCAGAGGCGGCATTGATCGGCCAGTGCTCGACGCAGCAACCGGTCCCACGCGCACGGTACGGGTGGAGCTTGCCGCCAATGGGCGCAAGGTGAACGCCCAGATCGACGAGCGTGACGAAGGTCGCTTGTTGCAGTTGCTGCAAAGCGCCCAGATGCGGGCGGCATGAAGCGCGCTGCTTGAACGCTTCAATTTCACTCAACTCATTTTTTATCATGCTATTTACCAACCTCTCGGACGGGGTATCCCTTTCCCTGCCCGACGATCTCCTGTGGAGTGACGAGCACAGCTGGAGTCCCGCTCTGTCCTCCGTTTCCTACCTGCTCAACGGCGCACTACTGGTGCAGTCAGCCTTGCGCCAGGCCGGTCGTCCGATCACCCTGGTGGGAGCGGTGGACATGGCCTGGATCACGCGTGCCGTGCTGGGCCAGTTGCACGCATGGGCAGGAGTTCCTCTTTCTGCGAATGCCGGTCGCTTCACGTTGACGCTGGCCGATGGGCGAGCTTTCCCGGTTGCCTTTCGCCATGGCGAGACGGCCATCGAGTCCGAACCGGTGACGGGCTTTCCCGCACGGCTGGACTCTGACTTTTATCGCATCACCGTGCGGCTGATGCAAATCTGAAATTCGGGAGAAAAGAAAAATGGCAATTCTGACGGGCGACATCAAGTTGGTCGCCTCACAAGTGATGCTTGATGTACCTGAAGGTGGTGGTGCGCCCACTTCCAAGGTCATCCTGGACGCAACCAGTAACGCGATCTTTCCGGACATTTCCGAGTTGGATCGCTCAGGTGGCCGGGTGAATCTGCGCAAAGTGCATGTGAGTGTGCAGACCCCAGACACCGATACCTACCTCGGCTGCAACGTCATCGTGGCAGACCCGCCCAGTGATCCGAACGTGAGCGTCACGCTGTTCAGCACCAAGGAAATCTTTGACCGGCGCGACTCGGCCAAGAAGCGCGTCGAAGCCTATCTGGCTCCTGGCCCGGCCTGGGGCGGCTTCCTGTTCGAGAACCACATCATCGGCCAGCGCTCTATCCAGCTTTTTCAGATGCCCAATAGCACCGCACCAGAGGTTGGACACACGCTCTTGATTGTGCAAAACGAAGGTTTAAGTACCGAAAAACTCCAGTACGTGCGGGTAACGCGTACCGCCTCTGTGCTGCGTACCTTCATCAAGGACAACGGGCAGGAATACAAGGCCCTGATCGTCACGGCCGATCTGAGTGATGCGCTTCGCTACGACTTCATTGGCTCACCACCCAGCGAATTCTTCCGCAAAACGCCTGCCTCCGCCCTGGTGCGCGACACCACGGTGGCCGATGCCGCACAGTACTTTGGTGTGGTGCCACTGACCGAAGCAGTGAGCATGGGTAGTTTGAGTGCCAAGGCAAAGTCCATTTTCACGCAGCTGGTGCCCAGTGCGCAGACGGAAATTCCCGTCATTGATGCGAATGCCGCTGGTGAATACGACACGGTGGTGGATGCCTCCAATGGCTTTGTGAGCATCACCACGTCCATTGGTTTCAATCCGAACGTGGCGCTGTACTTTGGCAACCCGGTGTTTCCCGGCACCCTCAATATTGCCTATTCGGGTGGGGCACTGACCGATGCTTCGGGCGATCTGCTGCAGGGAACGACCGTGATTGGCACGGTGGACTATGCGCGCGGAACCGCAACCTTGGCACCGTCATCCCCGTCGATCGGTGGCACAAAGACGATTACCTACAAAGCCGCTGGCGCGCCGCTGCAGTTGGCGGATTCGGCAGGCATCTTTGTTTCACAAGAAACGCGCGCCTACAACTACATCCAAACCATCAGTCCACCGCCAGCGCCCGCCACAACGCGGGTGAGCTACCGCTCCAACGGCAAATGGTACGACTTGCGCGACAACGGCGGGGGCAAGCTGGTGGGCTCGGACGTGGCGTTTGGTGCGGGAACCGTGAGCTACGTCACCGGCACGGTGGCTGTCACCTTGGGTGCGCTGCCCGATGTAGGTGGCGAAATCATCCTGAACTGGGGCTCCCGGGTGAATTACATCAACCGCGCTGCCGCCAGCCTAACGCCCCTAAAAATCCCACTCCAATTGGCGCAAACAGGCATTACGCCGGGTACGGTTGTCATCACCTGGAACGATGGCAACGCCCGCACGGCCTCAGATGATGGCAAGGGCAACATCACCGGCAGCGCGACAGGCACCATCCGGTACCAGACCGGTCTGATCAATCTGCAGCCAACCCTGTTACCAGCGGGCGGCCAGATCTACACCGTGGACTACGCTTTCGGGCCACCCGATGTGCAGGAGTTCCCGGCGCCGCTGCGCGATATCAATGGCCATGTGCCTCTGAGCCTGAGTAAGGCCAACTTGCGCCCGAACACCGTGGAGGTGACCTGGAACCTGCTCTACAACCCGTATGACCCGGTCACCATGACGATGTTTCCTTCGCGCGACCCCTACAAGACAGTGCGTGACGATGGGCTGGGGCATCTGCGGGACACGCTGGGTGCTGACCACGGCACGGTGGACTACACCACCGGGATCCTCAGCCTCAAGACAGAAACCACGGTTGGTATGCCCCGGGCCCTGTATGCCTGGGTTTCCCTTGGAAATTCGCCGCAGGGCTTTGCCATGCGCCGGTGGCTGTTCCAGGGTTGGGAATACTTCCCCGTCGGTGCCAATATGCCCAACGACGAGTCGGCACACGTGAGCGTCAAGTACCGCACCATGGATGCGGATTCTTCCGTCAGTGTCCCGATTGCCACTGGTGCACTCAAGTTTGACTTGACCAACCAATATTCCGAGAACATCGTTCCGGGCAGCGTCAACTTCACGATGGGCGGCAAGACCTACTTTGACCGCGCAGGCAACCTTTACTACAACCTCGATGTTGCCACGGGCAATGCCACCAAGGCGGGCACACTCAACTACCAGTCGGGCGAGGTGACCCTGGATGCCTGGACCACTGGGGCCAGTGCGGCGGTGGCCGTCAAATCGGTTCTGACCTCAATGGATGGCCATCCGGTTGATGAGGTGACGTTCCGTGCGCCGGTGGCCCCTTTGCGTACCGGGTCCGTGCAGGTGCTGGCAACACGCCTGGCCGGTGGGCTGGTGAATGTCTCGGCCAACACATCTGGCGACTTCATTGGAGTCGATGTCTCCGGCCATGTGGACTATGAGACGGGTGTGGTGCGCCTGCGTTTTGGCGCTTATGTGGTGGCCGCTGGCAATGAGACAGAAGTTTGGTACTCGCAAACCGGGGTCGGAACCGATGGCAAGATCTTCAAACCCGCTCCGGTGTTTGCCAACACCATTCGCTTCAACGCCGTGGGTTTCACGTATTTGCCATTGGATGCGGACATCCTCGGACTCGACCCGGTCCGCCTGCCGCAAGACGGCAAGGTGTCGATCTTTCGTCCCGGTGGCTTTGCCGTGCTGGGCCACACCGCCAGCATCACGGCGACGGTCTCCAATGGCCAGGTAATCAACTGCGCACGGGTGCGCTTGAGCCGGGTACGTGTGATTGGTGCGGACGGCAATGTCATCAATACTGGCTACACCGCAGACCTGGAGGCTGGCACGGTGACGTTCACGTCGGTCAGCGGCTACGTGCAGCCAGTGGTGGTGGAGCACCGGATTGAGGACATGGTGCAAGTCTCCGATGTCCAGATCAATGGCCAACTGGCGTTCACCCGCCAGGTGACCCATGCCTATCCGTATCCAGGCAGCTTTATCTCCAGCGCGCTGGTGGCGCAGGACTTAAAGGCCCGAGTCTCCGTATTCTTTGACCAAGCCACCTGGGACTCGGTGACCTATGCCGATGCGGTCACTGGATCGGTTGCGCCGGGTACCTACAACGACATCTTGGCACCCCTGATCGTGACCAACAACGGGGCGGTGACTGAGAAATGGGCCTTGCGCTTTACCAATACCACCACCTTTGAGGTGATTGGTGAGCACGTCGGCACCATCTCCAACGGGAACATCACCACCGACACCTCTCCGATCAACCCCGCGACAGGCAGCCCGTATTTCACGATCAAGGGCATTGGCTGGGGCAGCGGTTGGGCGGTGGGCAACGTGCTGCGCTTTAACACCGTGGGTGCGCTGTTTCCGGTCTGGATCGTTCGCACGATTCAGCAGGGCCCCGAGAGTGTCATCAACGACAAATTCACCATCCTCGTCCGTGGTGACGTGGACCGTCCGTGATTCAACCTTCCATAGTTTCAATTTCTAGGAATCAGCATGACAACGATTGCCGTTAAACACTACAACTCAGGCATGCAAGGTGCCCCCCAGCTGGCAAACGCATGGGGAGACATGACAGCGCTTTTGGACGCGGTCCTTGTCGACGGCTTCAACTTGCGCACCATTGACATTTTGACCTTTGCAGACGGCGTCGCAACCGCCCGAGTCAACGCAGGGCATTTGTACTTGATCGATCAAGTAGTGTTGATTGAGGGTGCAAATCAGACGGAGTACAACGGAGAGGTACGGGTTCTCAGCACGACCTCGCTGGAGTTCACTTATGCCGTGGTCGGCACGCCTGTCACACCGGCCACCGGCTCACTCAGCGTCAAGGTGGCTCCCCTGAATTTTGAGAAGGCGTTCAGTGCCACGAATAAGCGGGTCTATCGCAGCAAGAACGTCCTGAGCAATCGCCCGTACTTGCGCGTGGACAACTCGCTGGATCCGTCCTACACCACGACCTATGCTAAGAAGGCCAAGGTCTTGATGGCCGAGAACATGTCGGATATCGACACGGTGGTGGGTGCGCAGGCACCGTTTGATCCCAATAAGCCCCTTCAAAACACGGTCGGAACTGGCACTGGCGGCGGTGCAGTGGACGGTTGGTACAAGTGGTACCACTCCCGTAGTGATCAGAACAGTTCAGAGAGCTCGGGTGGAAGCGGCGGCAACAAGAACTGGGTGCTCATTGGTGACGACCGGGGCTTTTACTTGTTCAACGAGTGGCAGGTCGCCGTTTATGGCCGTGTTGGTTATTTCTTTACCGACTTCGCCAGCTTCCGCCAGGGTGATGCCTACAACACGCTGCTCACCGCAACGGACTCGTATATCGCCGCAAGCTCCAACATGGGCTACAACGGCGTTGACTACCAAAGCTACTGCAACCGGTCGCTGGACTTCACCGGCAAGGTGCTCATGCGGGACCACATGCAAGTCGGGGGTAATATCCGGGCCGGATTCCTGGCACTCAACACTAACAACGCCCAGCAGATTACCGGGTACAGCACGTCCGTGCCCTGGCCCAACGGACCGGACTACGGTTTGATTCTGCATCCAGTGTATTTGCGCCACGAGTCTCCTGGTCACCTGCGCGGCAAGATGCCAGGGATTTTCTGGGTGCACAACGACAGCCCGATGGCGGACCTCAATGTGGTCAGCGGCGTGGTCGGCTACTCCGGTCGCAAATTCCTGATCGTCTGCAACAGCTACAGCACGGCAGGTCAAGTGGCGCGTTACGCGTTTGACATCACAGGCCCTTGGTGGTGAGCCATGGCCTGGTGGAATTCGATTTCGACGCTGACTGCGCTGGCGGCGTGGGACGCCATTGAAACTGAGAGTAATGGCTTTGCAACCGATATGTCGGGCAATTCGCACCACGCCAATTTCAGTGGTGCCCCCCGTATGGCAGTGGTCAACGGCACACAGGTCAGTCAGTACATCAAGTGCCCCGGTGGCAATACGGGTTTTAGCCACTCGGTTGTGACGATTCCCCCGACAGGGGTTCTCTTTGCGCTGGTGACTGATGTTCGGGCCACCATCATGCTGTTCTCCAATTACGCTTCCAATACCGTTCACGGCTGTCTGCTCGACACCAGTGATTCCTCTGGCGCTCCCTATGGCGTGATACGCAATGCAGGCAATGTAGGTCAGGCCGTATTGCCAACGCAAGTGTCCAGCCCGACCTTGTTTTGCATCGTGTTCACGCCTACGCAGTTCCAGTTTTTATACAAAGGTGCGTGGCTTGGCAATGTGCAGTCGGCGAATTTCTCCACCATCTTGCCAACCACCATGGGGTCAACGTGGCCCTCGACATGGGGCCCCAACTGTTCGGTGGGTGGCATCGGGATCTTTGCTGGAACAGCCACGCTGGCAGAGATCAATGCCATGGACTCCCAGCTTAGGGGCAAGCTGTACCTTGGATCTCCGTCGTTTCGTGGTCTGCTGCCCAGCGAGCAAAGGCTCTCAATGGCGGTGCCCGAGGCGGTTGCATCCAGTGTCCCAGGCGCGCGGTTTGTTACAGGGGTAGGAAGACGCGACTCCAGCATCGTGGAAGCACAGAGTCCTGGCGGCGCTGTTGGGCGTCACCTGGGGCTACAAATTGCCCGTCGCAATGCATACCAGGGTGGCAACGGCCGAATCGTCGGAAGCGTTGCCATCAAGGGTTCTCCAAATGCGCCCGTGCAGCGCCGTGTGCGCCTCTTTAATGAAAAAACCGGGGTGTTAGTGCGTGAGGTGTTCAGCGACCCTGTGACTGGTGCTTACGAGTTTTTGTACGTCAGCATGGACCACAAATACACGGTCGTGACTTTTGATTACGACAACAACTACCGGGCCGTGGTGGCTGACAACATCACCGCGGAGTTTGCGCCATGACCCTGTCCGTGTCCTTTGATCTGAAGAACGCCAGGCTCAGCGCGGTGGTTGCCTTTCTTGACACAGGTGCCGGTGTGGCCAGGGTGCGAATCTAAGCTTTTCGATTTGGCTGTTGATCTGGTCGATGATGCGATCCATCTGACTCGTCTGTTTATCGAGGTGCGCTGCGATAGCCTGCTGCTCTTCCAACGGAGGGAATGCCAAACTAAAAAGACCGAGTTCTTTGGTGGACAACTCAATAAATGTCGTACCTCTTCCCAATGCCTCCAGTTTTGATTTAGCCGCCATCAAGCAGAAGAAAATGAATAGATTGGATGCGCGCCTGCGATTAATCACTAGTGTTTTGCAGCCTTGGTTTGTACTAGCGTCGATGGCGAATATCCCAAGATGGCCTATTGGCGCACGCCCCGAAATCACTACCGATCCAGCTGGGCAAATTGTCGTCCCGCAGCTTGCATATCCAACCTCAGTAAGCTTTCTCTTTGTCTCAGTAATAAATTTTCCATTCAGTTTGCCAAGATCATCAGTAGTCACCCACGGCAAATCCCCATCCCAATTCTCCGCAACATTGCTTTTTGGCGTTGCGCCATTAACTATGCTTGAAAATTCTTTTATCCGCTGAACCACCCAATGCTTAGGTATATCTCCAACCCATTCCACACCGCTGTCTTTAAGTGGCACCAATTTATCCAAGCCCCGAGTGACAGTCTCGGAGATAAGCGATTGTTTGAGATTGCCGTACTGCGTTGCCTTCTGGCCGAGCAAATCCATTTGACGATCAATCTGTGCCGTCTTGGTATCAATGTGAGTGGCAATGGCCCGTTGAGTCGAAAACGGCGGGACGGGAACAGTGATTGCACCGAGCTTGTCAAAATATAACCGCAGCCGCATATCCATGATGCCGCGCGAATTTCTCTTGAATATTTGCTTGGCGATCTCGGTTCTAAACAAATAGGAAAAATATCGCACATCAACGAGCTTCGATGTTTTTCGCAAAACATCGTAAGCAGGGCTGGTAACACCATCGTATTCAGACAAACCGACAGATCCCATCCAGGCCAAGAGCTTGTTGACGACAATATCACCCTTTTTTACCAGCCAATAGCCATCGGTGGAACTGGCCTTGTTGCCTCTCGCTTCCAAGTCTTTACGTGGCCTGACGCCTATGCTTGCATAAAGCGACAATAGTTCGTGATCGTTGTCGACAGGAGCCTTTTCTGTGACGAGCCTGAAAAGGTCTTTGACTCTTTGCTCCTGCCATTCGGAAGGGGTTTGATCGACCCATTCACCATTGCTAGGCCTATATGACTCATACGGATGAGAACGGAGATTCACAGCAATATCTCCTGCTCAAGAATCTTCAACTGACCGTCAATATTCGCGAGCTCACCTAAAATTGCGCTTACATCACGCAGCTTTTCCGGTTGATAAAAAATCTTGTTGAAGTTCAGCTCCACACCGACGACGTTCTCCAGATACTCGAACGGCTTACTGATGTAGCGCGCCATAAAGGCATCGATGGCGGCTTGGTTTACCGCTGCATCTTTATGGAAGGCAATAATCTCGTAATCCTTTTGATAGTCCGCAGTCAGTTCTACGCAAATCTCAATGCGCTCGGACAATTTCTTGGTGGCCTTTTTGTAGTTGGCCGAAGCGATGATCTTGCCGCAACCTAGCTCTTCTTTCTTGCCGTTGGATTCTTTGATCAGGGTTTCTTTATCTGCGTCGTAATAATATTTGGCATCGACAGTGGCGATGACCAAAGACTGCTCTTTGTAATCGAGCTGGGCAACTTTTGGTTTGATGGTGTCGAAGCAAAAATTGTCCAACGAAGCGTATTGGGTCGCGTCGTACTTCGTGATGCAGAATTCAGTCAGTTCAAGCTCGCCCTGCGTGATCTTGGTGGGAGTTAGTTCGATTGAGCTGACGCGCTTCATTTCGCCGAACTTATCTTCCTTCATCGGCAAGTGCGCTTCAAAGGTTCTGCCTTGCTCATCGACATTGGTAAGCATGATGGCTTGTTTGTTGAAATAGAAAAACTCTTTGTCAAAAACGCGGGCGTAATCGTTGTCTTGGTAGGCCGAGAGAGTGGCGACGATTTCCAGGCGGCTGATTTCATCCACTTCATTTTTCTTAGATCCCTTGCTTTTCTGCAAGGGCTTGAATTTTTCGCTGACGTTAATCAGCATCACCTTGTTCTCGTGATGCGCCTGCTTATTCTTATTGAGCACCCACAGATAGGTGTAAATGCCGGTGTTGAAAAATTCATCGGTGGGTAGCTGGATCACCGCTTCGACGATATCGCTGTCGAGCATCCATTTACGGATATTGCTCTCAGCTGAGCCAGCATCACCACTGAACAGGGTCGAGCCGTTATGAACCACCACGCCCATGCCGACGCTGTCGAGTTTGGAAATGAGGTGCTGCATGAACAGCAGTTGCCCATCTGAAATAGATGGCAAGTATTTGAAACGCTCGGTCTTGTCGTTGGTGATGTCTTTTTCATAGCCCTTCCAGCTCACGCCGTAGGGCGGATTGGCGATGACGACGTCGAATTCTTCATTGTCAAACTTGTCTTCTACCAGCGTATTGCCGTGCTCGATTTTTGAGTCAGGGCGGAAGCGACTTTCAATCTTGGCTAGCGCATAAAGCGCATCGTTCCAGTCTTGGCCATAGGTTTGGGTGAGGCGCTTGAATTTCTGGTTGATGCGGTCTTCCACCCCAAACAGCATATTGCCACCGCCGCAGGTGCAGTCGTAGATTTTGAGTAGCGTGTCTGACTCTTCGATTTTGGAGGCGATGATTTCGGCAATTAGAGCGATCACGTCGTCCGGGGTGTATTGCTCTCCAGCGGTCTCGGCAGAAATGTCCGCCCATTTGCGCTTGATGTGTTCTTCCAGCGTGGTGATTTCTGAGTTATTGAAGGGCTTGAGATCAATCTCTGCCCAAAGCTTGGTGTAACTAAACAGCACCTTCTTTGCTTTAAGCTTGGTGATGACGCCTTTGATGTCGAGAAATTTCTCACCCTCAGAGGCATCGACGCCGAGCAGGTCTTTTGTTTCGCCATCAAAGCCTTTCAGGTAGGCATCGAAGTCGATCTCAAATGACTTGTCGTTCTTGCAAATATCAGTCAGAGCCTGAGTCTTTTCAAAAATGAAAATGTTGTAGCCCTGGCCTTTGTCTTTGATCAGGTCGTACAGATCGTCTTTATGAATCTTGGCAAAAGCATCCTCCCCAATCTCGACCTTGAGATCGTCAAACATTCGCACCAAGCGGCTTTCAATCATGGCCAGCGCAAAAAACGGCATCATGAAAGATGGCCATTCGGATTCTTTGATGCCACAGCCACGCAGGAGGTCGGCAGTGGCCCATATTTTTGATTCGTATTGGAGGATGTTCATCAGGGTTGTCTCGTCTAATTTCTAAAATTCTTGCTTCGGTTGTGGGGTGGAGTACCTGATTTACTCAAACAGACTCGACTGTTTGACGACATAGCCAGCAGGTTTCTTTTGTTTCTCAATCACACCCTCGTCGACTAGACGCTGCAACCACGCCTTGGCTTGGGCGCTTGACACGTCGAGAGCCGTTGCAACTTCTACATCCTTCATGGGAGTTTCCAGCAGCACCTGAATTACTCCTCGGACAGCGGAAAACAGCGTGTCCGCAGGTGTTGCGACACTTGTCACATTTGAGCTGGCTGCTTCTGCCTTTTCAACAGGTGTCTGTGTAACGGATGACGCACCATCTGGCATCGGTTGAACTGGTTCAGCATTTGGTGCAGAGACCTGTGCAGATTCAGTCGGCGCTACGATCGCTGGCGGTATCTCTGAAGCTGCTTGCAGTGTGGACGCCAAGACTGACGGCCCTTCGCTGGGAAACAGCGCGAGGCCAGTCTGCGGGGATGCCACCGGAGTTGGTGCCGCGACATCGAATACACCTTCAAATGCATCAGCGTCTTGTGGATTCGGCCAGGGGATAGCTCCCTTGCCTCGCAGGGCGTCGATGCCTGGGGACGACTCGCCTGTAGATCGCACGTAAACAGGCACAAATTTGAGTTTGTCTAATTGCTCTACCGCGCCGGCCCAGGTACCACCTTTGTTGAGATCGGAGCTAACGACCAAGGATGCATCGGCCAGTGCATAGATCAGCTTGTTGCGCTGCATTGCGTTGCCAACGTTGAACCCGGCGCTCGGATCGTAGGGCGAAATCAGCACCAATTGGCCATCGAGCAGCAAGTTGCGGTGCTCGCGGTTCATGGTTGTCTTTTCCAGACTGTCAGCGAGGACGCCACTGACTTTACCGCCAGCCTCAAGTGCACCGCGCATGGCGGCTTGATCGATGCCTTTGGCACCACCCGATACGAGTGTCCGTCCCGCCCTCGCAGCCAACCGGCCAACAGCCATCGTGTAATCGATCAACGAATCTTCCACGTGACGAGATCCGACCACGGCGAGGCCACCCGATTCCAGCAAACTCATATCGCCGCATCCGTAAATTACTGCCGGGGCGTCTTCCCGCAGGCGCGCCTTCAAGCGGCGGGGATACTCCGCGTCAGCGCGGCTGACCACCCAGATGGCGCGCGCTTGCCAGCGTTCGATGACTTGGCTCAGGAGGAAGCCGCGCCCCAGCAAGCGTTGCAGACGGGCTTCATCAATCACAGGTTGACAGGCCCGTAGGAGGTCCGCCGCATCTGGCGACACCAGGTCTGCTGGCTGATGCTGTATCTCCCGCAAGTGGCGGGCGAGGCGCTTGTATTCGCCGGGTGACAGCAGCTCCGATGATGATGTGCCTCGCCCAGCGATGAGCGGCGCTGTCAGCAGCAGGATCGCTTGGGTGTTAGGGGACAGGGTGGGCGTCATTCGTCGTGCCCTGTTTGAGAGAGCGCCATCGGCCAGACATCACCGCTTCCGCTCTTGCGCAGCAGCCACGCGGCCACGGTCAGCGTCCAACGTGAGTCGACCATGTCGTCGACCAAGATCACCGGCCCGTGGGGCACCGGCTGACCATTGAGCGCCAATGATCCGTCGATGTTGCGCGCCTGCTGTGTACTGTTTGCCATAGTTTTCTGTTCGGGCCTGTTGTCGGTTTTCGCCATGACCATATGAAACGGCAGACCTAGTGCCGCAGCCAAGCGCTTCGCAAAGTTGGGGACGAGATCGGGATGACGCAGCGAGGGAACGCACGTCACCCAAGTTGGCTTGGGCTGCGGGTCCCATTCGCGAACCATCTTTACGCATGCCCCAACCAGGTCGTCGGCAAACTTGCTGTCGTGATACTTGCCTTGCCGGACTAGGCCACCCCAACCAGCGTCACCCCATACGCACAGGGCTTTCCCGGGCTGAGCTTGGCAACCTGCAGCAATGAATCCCTTGACGCTGTACTGGGGCATCCCCCCATCAGGCCACTTCTTGCGGGGCTCGATGGGGAGGCTGGTGCGCCGCAGAAACGCGATGGCGTCCCGAACCAACGCATCATTTACGCCGGTTGGCAGCGGGGGAAGTGCGGGCTTCGTGACAACACTTGGATCGCCGTCAAGCGCGCCAATCAGAAAACCCATGTGATCCCCAAAGGGAAGGCTAACGTAATCCTGCATTTGCTGATGCTCGTCACGCCTTAGTGCCGTGAGTCGTTCGGCTCGCGCCCAGAACCCCTCGCTCAGGGTTGCTGCAGTGAGTTGCCACTTGGTGCCTTGTTTGGCAATCGGCGCTGGCGATTCGAGGGAAAGCAGTGCAATTGTCTTGTCGACGCGCCCCTTACTCAGATTGACGCGACTGAGCAGCTCAGGTACTGACAGTCCGTTCTCTTCATCCTCCAAAGCACCGAGGACGTCGGCGACTTCCTGTCGCGTCGGAAAGGCGCTGCGGATAAACCAATCGGTGATGTCCGACTCTTCCTGTCCGCTGAGCAGCACACCGTAGGCGGAGTCCAGCGCGCGCCCGGCACGTCCAACTTGCTGGTAGTAAGCGACGACGGAACCAGGCATCTGGTAGTGGATGACGAACGCCAGATCGGGCTTGTCGTACCCCATGCCCAGTGCCGTCGTTGCGACCAGCGCCTTGACTTCGTTGTTCAGCAGAGCCTGCTCCAGCGCCTCTCGACGGTCGCCCGTTTCGCCTGTGTAGGCCTCGACATTGAAGCCCCGGGTCTTGAGCCAGTCGGCGACTTGGTTGGCGTCGCGCACCGTCAGGGTGTAGATGATGCCGTGGCCTTGCAGCGTGGCTAGCTGCTCGGCCAGCCAGGCAAGGCGTTCTGCCTGACTCGGCAAGCGGATGGTCTGCAGGGAAAGAGATGTTCGGTTCAAGTCGCCGCGTGAGACATCCAGTTTTGGACCCAGTACAGCAGCGAGATCCTCCATCACGCGGTTGTTCGCTGTCGCTGTAGTGGCCAGGAGACGGAGGTTGGGAGGCAGTGTTTTAACAATCCGTTCCAGCAGGCGATAGTGAGGGCGGAAGTCGTGCCCCCAGTCGGAAATGCAATGCGCCTCGTCGATGACAAGCATCGAAATCTGTGCGGCAATGCCTGCCAGGACCTGCGTGCGGAAACGCTCGTTTGCCAGGCGCTCGGGGGAGATCAAAAGGATGTCAATTTCCCCGCGTGCGAGCTTGGCCTCGACTTGGGTCCAATCGTCGATGTTGTCGGAGTTGATCGTTGCGGCACGAACGCCCATACGTTCCGCAGCAGCGATCTGATTTCGCATCAACGCCAGCAGTGGTGAAATCAAAAGCGCAGGGCCATTTCCGCTGTCGCGCAAGATCTTCGTGGCGATGAAGTACACGAAGCTCTTACCCCAGCCCGTCTTCTGAACAACCAGGAGTCGACCGCGTCCATCAACAATGTGGCGAATGGCATCCTCTTGGCCTTCACGGAATGCGGCGTCGGTGCGTCCCGAGCCTATCCGGAGCAACTCTAGGGCGCGTGTTGGGTTATATGTCATGTTATGGATCTCCCTTGTTCTTGCTTGTCAGGCGAACGGTAGCCCGGAGCCAACAATGCGTTTTTAGCGCCGTAAATAGTCAGTGGATCATTCAGCCAGAGACGGTACTCAGGGCCGTGAAGGCTGTGGTCTGGCGAACAGTCAATGCTCCATCGGCGAAGCATGTATCCGGCAGTGGCCGCTCGAAGTTTCAACTCAATCGACCCGTTGACCATATTGAAATCCCGTTCGGTGATTGCTGGTCTAGGCTGATCGGGATGTGGAACTAATTGAACCTCCACGATCCTTGTCCACTGGATGTCACTGTCAGACCGTTCGTTAGCCTTGGGCTCTTCATCGAGAAGCAACGGCGCTTCGATACGAGTGATGACAAAGTCTCGGAACTCTCCGGACTTGCGATCAAAAGCGCGAACGTGCCAGCGTAATCCGGTATCCACTAATGCGAACGGTACGATTACGCGTTCAGACTCGCCGCTGCTCACCGAGTGGTAGCGAATTGCCACCGGGCGTTTGGCGTGAATGGCGCGGCAGATCGGGGCCAGGATTTCCATTTGCGGGTTGCTCAAGGCGGCGGGCGATTCGCACGGCAACAGCGGCTGCGACTCCCCATTCACTCCGTCACCAAACCCCAAGGAGAGCGCCGACAGAACGCGCTGTGGCGCGTGCTCAAAAAGCGGTGCGAAGCTTTTCCCGATCCGGTAAATCTTGTTGCTACCGTCAAACTCAATGTTCTGCGGAGCGACCTCTCGGTACAAGGCAAGATCCCGCGTCGCACCCGCAGGAGCCACTCCGAAACGGCTCGCAAGATCAGGTCGCCCGACCTCTCCCATAAAGTAGAGCCGGAAGTCAATGTAGGCTAAACGCTCCCGTTGGGCGTGGCTCAAGTTCTCGACACGTTGGGGGTGCATAGTCAAGCGCTCCTCATCCACAAGAAGCGGCAGTAAGACCGAAAGACGCTGATTCATTGCTCATTGCGAGACCATTAATATCATCAAAGTGATGACATTATGCGCCACCGCTTGTGTCTGAGCAAGTGGTCAGTCTGGACAAATCATCTAAACCACGCCCTCACGGCCGAAACGTTGCGATCCGTGTTGGGATGCGGACGTGGGTCCATCGGATGGATGCCAAGAAATTCGACTCGGTGAGTGGGAGTCATGCGAAGAGTGCGAAGAGTTTTAAATCCAAATAGATCAACCGCTTACAGCGAGGAATCTGTTCGCAGGCTTTGCGAAGAATGCGAAGTTTCTCGGTGTCTACGTTGAACCATTGATCGTGCGGCCAACGTTTTGAGACTGCCAATTTCGCGTCAAACGGTCCGATGCTAATCCCGACAAGGCATAGATTTTTGTCTGCGGGCCACGTGAGCCTTTCGCCCTTGGCAGGGTTTGAACAAGAACTTGGGCGGGTGATGCCAGCAGCAATTGCTCGATGGCCGTGTCGATCACTGTTTTGGTGACGTGCCCCTGAAAGCAATCGGTAGTGATTTGCCACCGGGTCGCCGTTCCCTTCACCCGCAGAAACTCCACAATTTTTTTGGCCGCTGCATGGGTGCGAACAGAGTCCGCCGCGTCGGTGGCTTTGACGAACACGAATTTGGCTGATTCGACCCCATGGCGAATCCATCCCATGGCGGCTTGAATATGCTGCACATCGATCAGCGTTTGCATATCGCAGAGGGCAAACAGCATGGCCAACCGCAGCAGCATGGGCGCGCGACGTTCCAGCAAGGCCGTGACGCGTTCGCCGCCACTGTCGTCAATCAGTTCTCCGCGATAGAGGTGGGCATAGATGTCCTGGGCCTTCGCTGTCAGTCCAATTTGTAAGTTGTCGCGTTCTGACACGCGCTCGGCTTGGACAAAGTCCAGAACCCCGAGAATTCGGACGGCCAAAGCGTCCACGGACTCCTGCGGGGTGGCCTTTGGAAACGGAACGATCTTTTCACGCTCAGCCCAAATCATCAAGAACCGGTTGGCAAAGCCGTTGGTCAGTTCACGCGCCCGCATCAAGGCCAGGAGTTCGCTGGGCGAAATGGCCCCGCTCAAACACAGGTGGGGATGGCTTGCATACAGGCGGTTCGATTTGGTGGCCGGCTTCAGGCAAACACCGTCCCAACAGTCCCGCAAGGCGGCCGACAACGTATTGCCCTCACGTCTGCCTTGATGCAGCACGTTGGCAAATTCCGACTCCACAACCCACAAGCGCTTATCTTCAATGGCCGGAACCTCCACTTTGCCATTCTTGTATCCATCGTGGAACAGTGCAACAAGGCCTTCGCGGCTGGATAGGCCACCTCGGTGAACAGGTGGTGCAGCCGACTCACTCAACTGACGCAGTGCGGTGTCCAGTCGGCTGACCAGCGAAACCGCATCACCTTTTCGGCCTCGACCGGAGCGACCAATGTGCAGGACATAAAGCCGGGCATGGTGCCAAGTGTTGCCAATTGGCAGGTAGGGGCCTCGGCCGATGGCGCAAGACATGTACACCATGAAATTGGCCGCTATCGCATAGCTTTCGTCATCCGTGGATTCCAGGCATGGCGCTTCGGTGTGCTCCAACGTTCTGAGCGCCAGTAGTCGCAGATGACCGTCGAGCAGGATGCGGTGACCGGTTTTTTTCTCCGCAGGCCCGACCGTCAGTGGCTCGATCAGGCCGACCGCCTTGATGGAGGCCTGGATCTGCATGAATTTTCGGGTGGTCAATATTCCGACATGTGCCTTGCGCGACGGCAGAATCAAGTCCAAGGGAATGGACAGTGGATCAGGAAGGAATGCGAGGGACAGTTTCGCCATTTCAGTTTCCTTTCGGCCAAACGCGCTCGGCCAGGTAAGTTGGCAATGTGTCCAAACCCTCCGCCCGAAGCAGGTTGGTGAAGTTTTCACTGCCCAGGAGCTGCCCCAATGCGCCGATCACAAAAAGAAGGCGTTGCTGGGCAGCCCCCGCCTTTTTGACCATCAGTTTTTGTCTATCAACTTCCTTTTGATAAGTTCTGACCAGGCTCGACGCGGTGATATCCACGGCCACACGGGGCGTACCGCGCCCCAAGGTTCGACCAAAGGTCTGTCTTTTCTCGATCACGCGGCGGGCTTGAATCAGTTGCTTTCCGCGCAGTTGACCAGATTCATAGGCTTCCTGTAGCGCGGCCTGCACCGCCTCATTGCTGTTTCCGGCCCCAACAATTGCCAATGCAGCATTCAGCGGTATGCGACCACTTTCCACCGCCACCATCAGGCGTTCCTCCCCATTTTTGAGAAGAAGCATGATTCCCTGAACGTATTCGACGCTCAGGCCGGTTTTCTTGGCGATGGTCTTCTTGTCATAACCCTTGGCCACGAGTTGCTGAATGCCCGCCAGTAGTTCGAGGGGGCTAGATTTGCGGCGGGCGATGTTTTCCACCATGCTCATGATGAAGGCATCTTCTTCGCTGACGTCAACGACGAGGGCCGCAATGGTGGTTTCGCCCAAGGCCATGAAGGCTTTGAGCCTGCCCTCGCCACAAACGAGCAGGTATTTTTCTTCGCCATCGTCACCGGGGCGTGGGGTCACAGTAATCGGCTTTTTGAGACCGACGGATTTTATGTTCTCAACAATCTGCTCGAAAACCTGCTTATTGCGATCACGCGGATTGAGTACCTCAATCCGGTCGATAGGGATCATGCGCAAGTCGCCCAATGCTTGCTTTTGAGTCATGCCGCCCTCCGGATGCGCGTGCGCTGGGCCATTCCGTAGAAGTAGTCCAGGGTGTCAAAGCGGTAGCTCTCAATTTCGATGGCGTTGTGATCGGCCAAACTAATGCGCGGAAGTCCAAAATCCAAGCGCGGCAGAAGGTAGTAATTCAGTGGCGCATCGTTGGACCGGTTGAGCCGCACGGCCACCGTGATGTCGGGTGCCAAGCCGGTGTCAAACCGAACCTTCCACCGGTTGCGCCCGTTGTCATGGGTTTGGCAACGTGCCAGCACCAGCGACACCGTGAACTCCTTATTGACCAGCAGAAGATCTGTGGCGGGATCGCGCTGAATTGTGCCACCCAAGTCACCAATGGCTTTTTCTGTTTGTGCCACGATTTGAGGGTGTAGCCGTCGCAGAAACTGGTTGGCCTCCAGATAGCGGTAGTCCCGATCAGGTGTAAATCCAACCGTCTGATAGGCGCGGATCAGGCTGCCGAATCTGTGGATGTAGGCCGAGGTCGAAGGCATGCCCTCGGTCTCATCAATGATCAGCCCGGACAAAAATCCACGGTCTTGGTACAACGACCGCAGGCGCTCAATAAGTTCGACATTGGAAAACCGATACGCCCTGGCACGCACGATGCCCTGGGCGGTGTAAAACAGTTCAGGTGTGACGACCGACTCAAACGCACCTTCTTTTTTGATCCACATGTCGGGCGTGTTTTCTACCCGGAGCTTTTTCAGTTTGAATGACCGGCGGTTGTAGACGTTGTTGCCGATGTATTTTTCGTTGGTCAGCACCTCGCGCACGGTGGCACGTGTCCAGTCACGGGCAAGGTCGGTGCTGACCCCTTTTTCGTTGAGACGAAACGCAATTTCTGACTCGGTCAGTCCGTCATCAATGAACCAGCGATAGATCTGGAGCACAATTTCCACCTCGGCTTCGGGCCCTGGCATTAGGATGACACGGTCGGTTTGCAGGCTTTTGTGCTCACCGCGCGCCAGCTCCGTCTTCACGGATCCGGTCTGGTCCAGAAGCACGCGACGCAATCCGTACCCGGCTGGACCGCCCTGGCGATAACCCAACTCAATCAGCCGACACTGACCGGCAAACACCTTGGCCGAGAGCTCCCGACTGTATTCACCGGCCATCGCGCGCTTGACCCCTTTGACGATAGTGGCAACAGGCGAACCGTCGTTTTCGAACTGCTCGGCGACATACGCGACGTGAATGTTTTTGCGCTTGCAGATGTATTCGTAATAGGCTGACTCATCAGCATCTTGGAAGCGCCCGCAGCGGCTGACGTCATAGACCAATATGAGCGAGAAGTCTGCGGATCCTGACTCGACATCCTTGATCAGTTGCTGCAAGGCCTGTCGTCCATCGATGCGCAGCCCGCTTTTGCCCGCGTCGGCGTAGGTGCGCACAATGTCGATATTCCGATGTGCGGCGTATTCCCGGATTTTGTCAGCCTGGTTTTCTGTCGAGTATTGCTGGTGCTCCGTAGACATACGAACGTATTCCACTGCACGGAACCGTTTCGGCTGATCCGCCCCATCTTCTGCTACCGCGTTTGCTTGCATAAAACCCGATCACTCATGTTGGAAGGACATGTGCTCTCGGGGCCACCGTCAGATAGGGGCTCGTCTTGACCATCGACGGTCAAGAGCTAAGTTCATATCGGATGATCGAGAGCTCATTTGGGCGTGACGTTACCGCCAGTGTTGCCAAAATGCCATCACATCCTGTCTTGACAGTCGTCCGCTTGACATGGGCATTTACAGCACACCGGGGTGATTTCTACGACCCAAACGCCACCCTTGACTGGGCTGTTCTCTGTACAGACTGGCCTGATTCGGTAGAGGCCAGCAGGGATATTCTGGAGCCAGGCCAAGTCGTCCATCTTGACGGGCGATGGCGCAATCAGGGCAGTTTGTCGTGGGTTTTGGACGGCTTTTCCGCCAGGGCCGGAATTTGATTTGCGATACTTGCGCCAGTAGTCTGAATTGCGTTCAGTCCATGCACGCTGAACCCGGTTTTTGTTGTCACGGTATTCAGGGTCGCTTTGTTGCTTCTTTCGATCCCAAAGTTGTCGTCGCTCCCGCTGACAGTCTCGGGATGAGCAGTAGGTTTGATTTGGGACTTTGTGATGCGGCTGAAAGCTTTGGCCGCAGCACGGACAGATTTTGATTGCCATGAAAATTCTCCATACGAAACGCGTATGGGAACTGGACGGCGATGGCGGTCACTGCGGTTTGTTCAGAGTGACCAAAATGATTCATGAATCCAAGGGTGAGCAATGAGCCGCAGTCTTCGCAAGACACCGATTTTTGGTCACACAACCGCACGCTCGGAAGCAGACGACAAGCAGTTGTGGCACAAACGCTGGCGCGCGAGTGAACGCGATCAACTCGCCACGGTTGGGGCTGACACTGATCATGTGACGGTCCATCGAAATGCCATATCAAGCACCTGGAATATGGCCAAGGACGGCAAGGTGTGGTTTGACCCGAGTCGTCAACGTGAGATTTCCGAGCGCATCGCCACCCGGCGCGCAAGACTGCTGCCCGAGCGGAGGGCTCTTCAGGCGCGGTTGCTGGCCAAGTGGCGTTCGAAGTAGGGTGATGCCACGAAGCCGACTGCAATTCGGATTTGCAAAACGTACCAAGTTTGATACACTAGACCATGGAGAAAAAAGCACCACCAACTTTAGGCGCACGGTTTTTCAAGTCGGATGCCGGTGGCGAACCGGTTCGTGATTGGCTGAAGGATCTGCCCGTCGTTGAGCGTAAGACTATTGGCGAAGACATCAAGACTGTTCAATTCGGTTGGCCCTTGGGCATGCCGTTGGTGGCGCATCTCGAAAGTGGCATCTGGGAAGTCCGCACGAGGTTAAGCAATCGAATTGCCCGGGTGCTGTTTGTTCTGGATGGGGACGTGATGGTTTTATTGCATGGTTTCATCAAGAAGGAGCAGAAGACTCCCAAACCGGAATTGGATTTGGCGAAAGAACGGCTCAAACTGTTGAAGAGGAAAAAATGAAAAATCAAAACATCGGTAGTGATTTCGATGACTTCCTTGCGGATGAAGGCATGTTGGAGGAGGTGACTGCTGTGGCGGTTAAGAGGGTGATTGCCTGGCAGATTGAACAAGAGATGTCGGCTCAAAAGATCACAAAGACCGCTATGGCGAAGAAGATGCGAACCAGTCGTGCCTCGCTCAACCGTTTGCTAGACGAAAACGATACCAGCCTTACTTTGACGACCTTGGCGGGTGCTGCAGCGGCTCTTGGTCAGCGCATCAAACTTGAGTTAACGCCAGTCTGATGGTTGTCACAATGTGAAACGGAAAATCTCCAAAAGCGGGGACAAGTAACGTAAACTTGCCTCACGGTTTTGGAGATCGGATTTGAACTGGCGTCCGCACTCCACCACCACCAATATCCAAAATCCCAACCCTCATCGGTTGGGATTTTTTTTGCCCGCTTTCCCAGTGTTGGTGCGGTTCCAGGCCATTGCCTCGCGAGCGCTTTCGACCCCACATCCAGCATCCATGCTGGGTTAGCGCGTTGCGGGTTGTAAATGGCAACTGCTGTACCGGCGGCGACCAATGCATAGAATTTCGAGAAGTGCATTGGGCTGGGACAGTGTTCCAGCATCGATGTTTGACAAGTTCAAAATCTGCATTATTAACCGTTTGGTTAATTAACCATATGGATAACAATGAACAGGCATTTCGATACGTTGAGCGTAACTTTCGCCGCTTTGGCCGATCCCACGCGGCGGGCGATGTTGTTGCGTTTATCCCAGGGCGAGATCAGCGTGTCCGCCCTGGCCGAGCCCTTTCAAATGAGTTTGCCCGCCGCCACCAAACACCTGCGCGTACTGGAGCGCGCGGGCTTGGTGCAAAAGAGCCGCGACGCGCAGCGCCGCCCCTGCCGCATCAACGCTGAGCCACTCAAACAAGCCACCGACTGGATGGCGCAATACCGTCAGTTTTGGGAAGGCAGCTTAGACAGGCTGGATGCCTATTTGCAGCAACTGCAAGCGGTGGAAAAGGCACAGGACAGTGCCGCGCAGGCTCTGCCGGCAAAACCCTCGGTGAATGTGACCCCTGCGACCGACTTCACGGACAGCCTCTCTTTCAAGAGTACGGCGAAAAAAGCGCGCACTCAAAAACACACCACTTCTGAGTCAACACCGGAAGGGAAAGCCCCATGAGCAATACCGCGCGCGCTCCCTTCGTCACTCCCCGCGAATTTCGCGCGCAGCGCGCTTTGCTTTGAGTGGCGCAGACGCAAGCCCAACACTTGCAGCACTGGCTCAGCCCCGAGGGTTTTCACACCATTCATGCGGACATGGACAGGAGCACAACACATGAGCGACATCGTCACTTACCCCTCGCCCACTGAAATGCATTTTTCGCGCTTCATTGCCGCCCCCCTGACCCTGGTGTGGCGCGCCCACACCGAGCAAGGCCAGTTGGAACGGTGGTGGGGACCTGAGGGCTTTTCAATCACCACGCATGAAATGGACGTAAGCCCTGGCGGGCGCTGGAAATTCGTCATGCACGGGCCGGGCGTGAGCACCGACCCCAACACGCCATTTGGGGGCCCTCCCACCGACTACCCTAACCTCATTCAGTACGCGGAGGTGGTGCACGAGCAAAGGCTGGTGTGGTCGCACGGCAATTTTGACGAGGTGATGTTCCACGTCACCACCACCTTCAAAGCCGAAGGTGACGGCACTCGCCTGGAGACCACCATGCGCCTGCCCAGCCAGGCTGCGCGAGATGCCAAGGCCACCTACGCTGTGCCGGGTCACGAGTCCACGATGGGCAAGCTCGAAGCCTATTTGCGCCAACCGCACCACGAGTTGTCTTTCACGCGGGTGCTGCAAGCGCCCGTGGCCAAAGTTTGGTCGGCCTGGACGGTGCGCGAGCAACTCATGCCCTGGTTTTGCCCCAAACCCTGGCAAGTCACCGCATGCGAGATCGATCTGCGCCCCGGCGGTGCTTTTCGCACCCTGATGCGGGGCCCCAACGGCGAAAGCCATGACCTCATGAGCTGCTACTTGGTGGTGGAGCCCGAGCGCCGCTTAGTTTGGACCAACGCCTTGCAGCCCGGGTACGCCCCTGCCACCAAACCCTGGTGTACATGCGCGGTGGAGTTGCAAGCGGTTAGCGAGAATGAAACGCGCTTGACTGCACGTGTGATGCACGCCGACAGCGCTACTTGCGAAGATCACGCCAAGATGGGTTTCCCCCACGGTTGGCACGTGGCGTTAGATCAGATGGTGGCGTTGCTGGTGCAGTAACGCGTGCGGACACGCGGGCCGCGCAAGCCCCCGAATCTGGTCGCACCAGCCGTTGGGTGTTACCCATTGCCAGGAAGCGTGGCTGACCGGCTGCATCGAGTCGAGCTGACCGCGTGTGTCCTGGAAAAGGGAGGGAGGAAACATGTCGGGCGGGCAGGAGCGTGCCGCCCGTGGTCAGCGACTGTCCGTTGCGACAGCGCCTGGTTCAAGGTTTCAATGCGACCTGCTGCGGTCTATAGGCATCTGTCTTTGCCTTTGAATAAATATAGATATATACTATTTGTAATAAATAGATATAATCTATATGTATGCCAAAGACCGCACGCGCACTGCAACAACTGCCGCCCGCCACCTTGGCCGCCATCGAGAAGCTGGGCGCCGACCTGGCGGTTGCGCGCTTGCGGCGAAAAGAATCCCTCAAAACCTGGGCGCAACGCATGGGGGTGTCCGTGCCCACGCTGCAGCGGCTGGAGGCGGGGGACCCCGGCGTGGGTATCGGCATTGTGGCCACCGCGTTGTGGTTGATTCAGCGCGATGGCGAACTGGGCACGTTGGCAGCCCCCGAACACGACAGGGGCGCCATTGAGATGGATGTGCGCGAAGCGGTCGCTTTGGGGCGAGCTCGCGCGCAAGCGGCTGCCGCTGCCCGGTTGAATACGGCACCCAGAAAGGCTTGAGATGCGCCTGGATGTCTTGTACCTCTGGTATCTCGGCAACCCAGCCGAACCCAGACCGGTTGGCATACTGCGGCTGGTGTCGGGAGGCAAGGGCGTTTCGCTGCAATACGGCAAGGAATGGCTGGCCTCCGGCTTTGCGATCAGCGAAGACCTGCCGCTGGCAGACACCGAGTTTCTTCCACCCGGTCGCTTGTTTGCCGATGCGCCACGCGCAGTGGGGGCGGTGGACGATGCGCGACCCGACCGCTGGGGCGAAAAAGTGATCCGGTTTGTCGACAAACCCCAGCGCCTGTCGCTGATGGAGTACCTGTTTTACGCGGGAGATGACCGCTTTGGTGCGCTGGGCGTGTCCACTTCGGCGCAGCGCTACGAACCGCGTCCCGGCGGGCCACTGCCCAGGCTGCAGGATGCCCAGCACCTGAGCGAGGTGGTGGCCAAGATCGAGGCAACCGAACCGCTGACGGCGCTGGAGGCCCGCATGATTGCGGGCGGTGGCAGCCCGCTGGGCGGTGCCATGCCCAAGGCGCTCATCGACATCGATGGTGATGCCTGGGTCATCAAGTTTTTCAACAACGAGCCGGTGGATACGCCGCTGATTGAGCATGCCACCATGACCCTGGCTGCGCGCGCGGGCATCACCGTGGCGCAGACCCAGCTCATCCCGCTGGTCGGGTTCAATGCGGTGGCGATTCGCCGCTTTGACCGCGAGCGAGGCCACCGTATCCACAGCATCTCGGCGGGCACGGCCATCCGTGCAGCCACCGCCAGTGGAGAGGAGCCGCAGATGGGTTACCCGGAACTCGCCCGCATCTTGCGGCGGGTCGGGGTGGCGCAAGACGGCGTGAATCAGCGCGATGCACGCGAGCTGTTTCGCCGCATGGTCTTCAACATCCTGATGGACAACACCGACGACCACGAGAAGAACCACGCCTTGCTGGTGGTCAACCCTTACGACAATGGGAGGCTCAAGTTGGCACCAGCCTACGATGTGTTGCCCACCCACTCTGGACAGGGGTACCAGGAATTCATCTGTGGCACAGACGGTCGGGACTCCACGCTCAACAACGCCATGTCAGAGTGCGGAGCGTTCGGTCTGCAACCCGAGGAGGCTGCTCAGGAGGTGGCCACCGTCATTGGGGTGGTCAATACCTGGCGGACTCACTTTGTCCAGATCGGCGTGACGGCAGGCGACATCGAGCACTTGGCAGCCTTCATCGATGGCGATGTCCTGCTGGAGCAGCGCAGAGGCTTTGACCCGGGGCGGTACGCAAGGTCGGGGGGCAAAGTTGCGAGAAGCGCAAGACGCGGTCCTTTCTCGGATGAATCCCGCTGACACCTCCCAGGTGCTGTAGCTTGATTGTTCGCTCGGGTGGTCTTGCTGCTCGACCTTTTTGGGCGCCGCAAAACTTGCGACCGTCGCAAAGCGACAACACGTTCAAGCGTGCTTGCATCGTGCTCTAATCCTTACTGGGCTTTTTCACATGAACGTGAACAAGACGCAGAAGTGGGCGCGAATCCGGGGAACAAACCGGGGAACAAAACCGCTCATTTTTGACGTGAATTCAAGCGTTTCTGCGGGCTCGGAGGCAACTTTCAATAGACCCCAGCCCATTTCAAGAAGGCCCGGAAAATCTCCGGGCCTTTTCTTTTGCCGGGCGAAATGGATGGGCTGAATTGGAATTTCATCCGGCGGCCAGTGAGGGCTCCACGTAGGCGGTCACCACTTTCAAGCTGTTGGAGTTCAGGGCTTCGATGACGTCTTTGCCGCCGGCGTCGGGGTTGGGGTTGCTGAACAGGCGGTCGTACAGATGGGTGTACGGCGTGTCCGTGGCCTGGTCGTCGTTGATTTTCATGGGACTCACGCCGCTTTGCGGTATTCCACTGGCAGCAGGCCTTCCTTCTTGGCGTCGAGCAGCACGATTTCCACAATGCTGCCGTCTTCGGCGTAGCTGATGTTGGTGTGCCAACCTTGGGATTCTTCGCGCACGATGGCCTTGTCGGACACGCGAATCTGCAGGATGTCGTCATTCTCGAAATAGGTGCTTTTCATGGTGCGGGCCTCCAGTGGTGCATCACGGTCTTGATGACCAGAACATTGTCGATGACGGCGGCGACGCACAGCAAGTTGCCATCGCGCTCGGGGTAGTGTTTGTAGAACCAGAAGTGGCCTGGACCGGCCTCTTGCTGTGTGCCGTTGTCAACGATGTCCTGTATCAATTCTGGGTTGATGTTGCGTTCACGGGCGCGCTGCTGGGCATGCACTGTGAGCACGATGTCCAGCCCTCCCAAGCGCTTGCTTTGCGACATTACTTGCCCCAAGAGTCTTTCAACCCCGTAACCCGGTTAAACACCGGCTTCACTCCCGCCACGTGATCCACCCGGTCCGCCACAAAGTACCCAAACCGCTCAAACTGGAACTTCTGATCCGGTTTCGCGGCGGCCAGTGAGGGTTCCACGTAGGCGGTGACGATTTTCAGGCTGTTGGGGTTCAGGGCTTCGATGAAGTCTTTGCCGCCGGCGTCGGGGTTGGGGTCGCTGAACAGGCGGTCGTACAGGCGCACTTCGGCGCTCACGCCGCTGGTCACGCTCACCCAGGTGATGGCGGCTTTGGCTTTCACGCTGTCGGCGCCGGGCGTGCCGCTTTTGGTGCCGGGGATGACTTTGGCGTGCACTTCGGTCACCTGGCCGCTCGCATCCTTGGCGCAGCCGGTGCACTCAATCACGTAGCCGCCCTTGAGGCGCACCACGGCGCCGGGGGATGGGGTTCCGTCAGGGTTCACCTTGGGCGGGCTCAGGCGCTTGTAGCCCTTGGGCGGCACTTCTTCAAAGTCTTCGCGTTCGATCCACACCTCTTTGCCGATCTTGAACACGCGGTCGGGCGGCGGGGTTTGCCCGTCTGCAATGGCGCTGTGGGGCAGGGCGGGCTGGGTGCAGTCTTCGGTGTAGGTGTCGGCGCCAAACACGTCGGCCCAGTTGGTGATCACGAGCTTGACGGGGTCGAGCACGGCCATGCCGCGGTGGGCCTTGTTCTCCAGGTCTTCGCGCAGGCAGCCTTCGAGCGTGCTGTAGTCGATCCAGCTGTCGCTTTTGGTCACGCCGATGCGTTCGGCAAAAAGCTGGAGGCTCTCGGGCGTGTAGCCGCGGCGGCGCAGGCCGACGATGGTGGGCATGCGCGGGTCGTCCCAGCCGTTGACCTTGTGGTCGTACACCAGCTGTGCGAGCTTGCGTTTGCTGGTGATGACGTAGGTGAGGTTCAGGCGCGCAAATTCATACTGACGCGGGGGCGGGCTTTGCAGCAGGCCACCTTCGGTGAGGCGCTCCAGCAGCCAGTCGTAAAACGGGCGCTGGTCTTCAAATTCGAGCGTGCAGATGCTGTGGGTGATCTGCTCCAGCGCGTCCTCGATGGGGTGCGCAAAGGTGTACATGGGGTAGATGCACCATTTGTCGCCGGTGTTGTGGTGGGTGGCGCGGCGGATGCGGTAGATGGCCGGGTCGCGCAGGTTGATGTTGGGGCTGGCCATGTCGATCTTGGCGCGCAGCACCATGCTGCCGTCTTCGTGCTGGCCGTCGCGCATTTCGCGAAAGCGCGCCAGGTTCTCGGCGGGCGTGCGGCTGCGGTAGGGGCTGTCGACGCCGGGTTTGCCGAAGTCGCCACGGGCCAGGCGCATCTGCTCGGCGGTTTGTTCGTCCACGTAGGCATGGCCGGCGTCAATCAGATATTCGGCGGCGCGGTACATGAAGTCGAAGTAGTCGCTGGCGTAATAGAGGTGGCTCTCGGCCTTACCGTTGAAGGCGCTGTCCCACGAAAAGCCGAGCCACCGCACCGCGTCGAGGATGGAGTCGACGTATTCCTTTTCTTCCTTCTCGGGGTTGGTGTCGTCAAAGCGCATGTGGCACACGCCGCCGTAATCACGCGCCAGGCCGAAATTCAGGCAGATGCTTTTGGCGTGGCCAATGTGCAGGTAGCCGTTGGGTTCGGGTGGAAAGCGGGTGCGGATGCGCGCCGGGTCGGGGCCACCACTGGCCTGCGCGGTGGCGTCGCCGGGGCGGCCAGCCCAATGGCGGCCTGAATAGGTGTTGGCGGCCAGGTCGTGTTCGATGATCTGGCGCAGGAAATTGCTGGGTTTTGTGGTGTCTTTTTCTGTGGGGACGGTCATGGGTTCATTTTAGACATCATGGCCGCACCCGCCCTGCGCAGGTGGTCTCGGGCAGCCGCCGTCAGAGCCGCCCTGCGGCAAGCGCCCGGGCCGTGTCAGTCGCTGGCAATCCCGGTGCGCGACAACACGTCGCTCACCAGTTCCAGCCGGATCAACGGGTTCTCCAGCTCCATCAATTGCTGTTTGAGCTTGAGCGGCAGCGGCAACAGTTCGCACCAGCGGTTGGCCACCCAGCCGCAGTCGTCCAGGCGGTAGGGCGGCACCAGCGGCAACTGCCCTTCGGGCGTGGCACGCTGTTTCAGCGATTCGATGAGGCGGCCCAGGGCGCGCGCGGTCTCTTGCAGATCGTCCGGCACGGGCACGGCCAGGTCGTCGTCCAGGCGGCTCACGTCGGCAATCCACAGGCCGTGGCGCAGTTGTTGTCGGCTCGTGATGCGAAAACGCTGGGCGGCCTCGCCGCGCACCAGCATCAACCCAGGCTGTGGGGTTTCGAGGCCCGCGATGGTGGCCAGCGTGCCGACATCGCTGAACGATTCGGGCCCACCGCCGGCATGCCGAACCTCGGCGCCCTGCGTGAGCGACACCACGCCAAAAGGGGCTCCGGCCTTGTGGCAGCGGGCAATCATGTCGAGGTAGCGCACCTCGAAAATCCGCAGTGGCAGCAGGCCACCGGGAAACAACACGGTCCCCAGCGGAAACAGGGGCAGGGAAGTCAGATGGAGGGAATTGGACATGGCGCGTCAATCAGGTGCGGCTATCATCCCACGACCTGATTGTTCTCCCAACATGGCCTACCAAATCCTTTCTTTTCTGCTTGACGTGGCAACCGGCCTGCTGGGCGGCGCGTGCCTGCTGCGCCTGTACATGCAACACCAGCGCATTCCTTTTGGCAATCCGGTGGGACGGCTGATTTTTGCACTCACCGACTGGCTGGTGCTGCCGCTGCGGCGTGTCGTCCGGTCTGTCGGGCGTTGGGATCTGGCCAGCCTGGTGGCCGTGTTTTTACTGGAGCTGGCGCAGTTTTCGCTGTTGTGGCTGATCGCGGGAGGCGCCGTCCATTTTGGCGGGGTGCTGGTTCTGGCCTTGTTTGGCGTTGTCCGCCTGACGATCTCCGGGGTGACGGCACTGCTGATCGTGTCCGTCATCCTGTCGTGGGTGCAGTCGAACTCGCCGCTGGTGAGCATTGTGGAGCGCCTGGCGGCGCCCATCCTGCGCCCGTTCCGGCGCATGATCCCGCTGGTGGGGGGGATTGATCTTTCGCCGCTGGCTGTGCTGGTGCTGCTGCAGGTGGCGGCGATGGTACTGGCCGAATTGCAGCGCCAAGTGCTGCGCTGATCGGGCAGATCAGGCGACGGCGTCGGCCGGTTGGCGCAACAGCATGGCCAGGGTGTTGGCCACCGTCTTGCGCAGTTCGCGGCGGTCGCAGATGAAGTCGATCGCGCCCTTTTGCTGCAGGAATTCAGCCCGCTGGAAGCCCTCGGGCAGCGTCACCCGCACCGTGGACTCGATCACGCGCGGCCCGGCAAAGCCAATCAGGGCCTTGGGTTCGGCAATCACCACGTCGCCCATGAAGGCAAAGCCCGCACTCACGCCACCCATGGTCGGGTCGGTCAGGACGCTGACGTAGGGCAGCCCCTTTTTGGCCAGGCGTGTCAGGGCGGCATTGGTTTTGGCCATTTGCATCAGGGACAGCAGACCTTCCTGCATGCGGGCTCCACCTGTAGCCGTGAAGCAGACGAAAGGGACTTTCTGCTCGATGGCCGTTTGAACACCGCGCACAAACCGCTCGCCCACCACCGAGCCCATGCTGCCGCCCATGAAATCGAATTCGAAGCAGGCCACCACCACATTGATGCTGAGCACCGAGCCGCCCATGACGATCAGGGCATCGGTTTCGCCCGTGTTTTCCAGGGCCTCCTTGAGGCGTTCAGGGTACTTGCGGCTGTCCTTGAACTTCAGCGGGTCGACGGGCATGACCTCCTGGCCGACTTCGTAGCGGCCTTCTGCGTCCAGAAAGGCGTCCAGCCGGGCACGCGCTCCGATGCGGTGATGGTGGTTGCAGTTGGGGCATACATTCTGGTTCTGTTCCAGGTCGGCCTTGTACAGAACGGTCTCGCAGCTCGGGCATTTGATCCAAAGGCCCTCGGGCACCTGGCGGCGCTCGGTCGGGTCGGTTTGCTGGATTTTTGGGGGGAGCAGTTTTTCTAGCCAGGACATGGGTTTTCTCCAGGGAACGCGATTATGCGTCGAGCGCGACGCGGATTTCCCGCAGGAAGGCCGACGCCGTGGCCACGACCTCGTCGCGCGGCCGGTCTTCGATCAGCTGGATGATCCGGCTGCCGATTACCACCGCGTCGGCCACGGCGCCCACGGCTTGCGCGGAGGCGGCGTCGCGGATGCCAAACCCCACGCCCACGGGGACCTTCACGTGTGCGCGGATGCGGGGCAGCATTGTGGCCACGGCGCTGGTGTCGAGGTTGCCGGAGCCGGTCACACCGGCCAGCGACACGTAATACACATAGCCACTGGCCACCCGCGCCACCTGCGCCATGCGCTGCTCGGTGGAGGTGGGCGCGAGCAGGAAGATCAGGTCCATGCCATTCGCGCGAAGCTGGGCCGCAAAGTGTTCGCACTCTTCGGGCGGGTAATCGACGATCAACACGCCGTCGACGCCGGCCTCGGAGGCATCGGCGATGAAGCGGTCGGGCCCGTGCCTGAGGTTGTAGCGCTCGACCGGGTTGGCGTAACCCATGAGCACCACCGGCGTGACGGTGTCCTTTTGGCGGAAGGTGCGCACCATTTCCAGCACCTGCGCCGTGCCAATGCCCAGTGCCAGCGCCTTTTCACCGGCGCGCTGGATCACGGGCCCGTCGGCCGACGGGTCGCTGAAGGGCACGCCGAGTTCGATCACGTCGGCGCCCGCGGCGACCATGCCGTGCATCAGCGCGG
>JBGSRY010000132.1:0-3368 GCA_041737325.1 Rhodoferax sp.
AGTCCGGACGTTCCTCCAGTGCCTTGTTTCCAAGCTTGCACCAGCGGCAGTCTGGCAGGCTTCACGGTGCTGATTATCGTGGCAAACGCCATAAGCTTATAACGGGAACGGTTGAACATCTGGGTCAAAATGCGCGCACCACCTTCTACCGGAGACCCGCATGAAAGCCGACAACGTCCTGCAAACCATTGGCCGCACCCCGCACATCCGCATCAACCGCTTGTTTGGCCCGGGCCACAACGTGTGGATCAAATCTGAGCGCACCAACCCCGGTGGCTCCATCAAGGACCGGATTGCGCTGGCCATGATTGAGGCTGCTGAAAAATCAGGCGAACTCCAACCGGGGGCCACCATCATCGAGCCCACCTCCGGCAACACCGGTGTCGGTCTGGCGCTGGTGGCGGCGGTCAAGGGTTACAAATTGATTTTGGTGATGCCCGACAGCATGAGCATCGAGCGCCGCCGTCTGATGCTGGCCTATGGGGCCACGTTTGACCTGACACCCAAAGAAAAAGGCATGAAGGGGGCCATTGCCCGTGCCTATGAGCTGTCGTTGAGCACGCCGGGGTCGTGGGTGCCGCAGCAGTTTGACAACCAGGCCAACATCGACGCGCATGTGCGCACCACCGCGCAAGAAATTCTGGCCGATTTTCCCGCAGGGATCGACGCGCTGATCACTGGCGTGGGCACGGGGGGGCACTTGAGCGGTGTGGCCCAGGTGCTCAAAGCCAAGTGGCCGCAGCTGAAGGTGTTTGCGGTGGAGCCCGCAGCATCGCCGGTGATTTCGGGCGGCGCACCGGCCCCGCACCCGATCCAGGGCATTGGCGCGGGATTTATCCCGAAAAACCTGAAAACCGAGCTGCTCGACGGCGTGATTCAGGTGGATGCCGAAGCCGCGCGCGAGTACGGCCGCCGCAGCGCCACGCAAGAAGGTTTGCTGGTGGGCATTTCCAGCGGGGCCACGCTGGCGGCCATCGCACAAAAATTGCCTGAACTGCCTGCAGGGGCCACCGTGCTGGGCTTTAACTACGACACCGGCGAGCGCTATTTGTCGGTGGACGGCTACCTGCCGGCTTGATGCTATAAAAAGCATTGCAGGTCTTGCAGGTACTGAAAGGGCGGGGGGCAGATTATCATTAGCCCCTGCCCGATCACCACGAGCCTGCCATGATTCGCCTGTCTGAACTGAAACTCCCCCTGTCGGCCCTGCCTGCGGTCACGCGCCGTGCCGCCGATGCCTTAACCGAGACCGATGCTGACCGCGCCCCGGTGGCCCACCCACTGCGTGCACTGCGCCAGTTGGCCGCGCAAACGCTGGGCGTGATGGATGCCGCTGTGGCTGATGTGCAGGTGTTCAAGCGCAGCTTTGACGCACGCCAGGCCGACATTCGCGCGGTCTACATCGTCGATGTGACGCTGGCCGACCCGGCGCGTGAGCCGCAGCTGCTGGCCAAATTCAACACCAACCCGCACATCCAGCCCACGCCCGACATGACCTACCGGCTGCTGGCCCAAGCACCCACTAACCTGGCCTTGCGCCCGGTGGTGGTGGGCTTTGGCCCCTGCGGTATCTTCGCAGCCCTCCTGTTGGCGCAGATGGGGTTCAAACCGATCGTGCTGGAGCGCGGTCGCCCGGTGCGCCAGCGCACGCAAGACACCTGGGGCTTGTGGCGCAAGCACGTGCTCACACCCGAGTCGAACGTACAGTTTGGCGAAGGTGGTGCCGGCACGTTTTCCGATGGCAAACTTTGGAGCCAGATCCGCGACCCGCGCCATCTGGGGCGCAAGGTGATGGAAGAGTTTGTCAAAGCGGGGGCCCCGGCTGATATTTTGTTTGAAGCGCACCCGCACATTGGCACCTTCAAGCTGGTCAAAGTGGTGGAAGCCCTGCGCGCGCAAATCATTGCGCTGGGTGGCGAGGTGCGTTTTGAACAACGTGTGACCGACCTGCAGGTGGAGCTGGTCAACGGTCAGCGCCAGGTGCGTGGCCTGACGGTGCTGAACCAGGCCAGCGGCCAGACCGAAGAACTGCGTGCCGACCAGGTGATTCTGGCGCTGGGCCATAGCGCGCGCGACACCTTTGCCATGCTGCACGAGCGCGGCGTGGCGCTGCAGGCCAAGGCGTTTTCGGTCGGCTTCCGCATTGAGCACCCGCAAAGCGTCATCGACCGCGCGCTGTGGGGCCGCCACGCGGGCAACCCCGTGCTGGGGGCTGCCGCTTACAAGCTGGTGCACCATGCCAAAAATGGCCGCGCGGTGTACAGCTTTTGCATGTGCCCGGGCGGCACGGTGGTGGCGGCCACCAGTGAGCCGGGGCGTGTGGTGACCAACGGCATGAGCCAGTATTCGCGCAACGAGCGCAACGCCAACGCCGGGATTGTGGTTGGCATCGAACCCGCAGATTTTCCGCAGGAGGCGGCAGATTTTCATAAGGCTTTTGAGCCTCTGGCCGCCGCCAAATATGCGCAAGAAGCTATTGAATTAATAGCAAATGATGCCCATGCTGTGCATCCGCTGGCGGGCATCAACCTGCAGCGTGCGCTGGAAGCCCAGGCGTTTGAGTTGGGTGGTGGCAACTACGACGCGCCGGGCCAACTGGTGGGCGACTTGATTGCGGGGCGGCCATCCACCGCATTGGGACAGGTGCTGCCGTCGTACAAACCAGGTGTCAAGCTGGGTGACTTGCACGCCGCCTTGCCCGACTACGCCATCGAGGCCATGGTCGAGGCCTTGCCGGTGTTTGGCAATAAGCTGAAAGGGTTTGATATGCCGGACGCGGTGCTGACCGGCGTGGAAACGCGCACCTCAAGCCCCTTGCGCATCCCGCGCGGCGACGATTTTCAAAGCACCAACACGGCCGGGTTGTTTCCAGGTGGTGAAGGTGCTGGCTACGCCGGGGGCATCTTGTCAGCAGGCGTAGACGGCATCAAGCTGGCCGAAGCGGTGGCGCGGGTAATGGTTAAAGTTTAGTATACTTTTGATAGCCTCTAGCGCTTATTCCATAAGGGCTAGAGGCCAAAAAGATGTAAATATTTTACCGATCTCGCGAACTCGGTTTACAGAGATTAGACCGAGCGCTTGAAAAATGCCAGCGCCGAGCCGGCCAGCACAAACAGGCTGCCAAAGGTGCGGTTCATGGCGCGAATGTGCGCGGGCTCTTTCAGCGCGCCCAACACGCGCGAGGCCAGCGCGGTGTAGCCGGACATCACCACCATGTCGGTAAAGGCCAGTGTGGCCCCGATGATCAGGTACTGCGGCCACAGGGGCTGGCTCAGGTTCATGAACTGCGGCACCACCGCCAGCAAAAACACCGTGCCTTTGGGGTTGACCACGTTGATCATCCAGGCTTTCAGAATCAAGGCGCGTTG